>NZ_JARANX010000050.1:0-5261 GCF_029889785.1 Chromohalobacter sp. 48-RD10
ATCGTCACCGGTTCGACGCTCGGCATTGGCGTGCTGGTGCTCGAGGTACTGCTTGGCGTGACAGTGCTGCTATGGGGCTACGGCGCCAAGTTGCTGGGTATCGACTTGTAGCAAGTCACCGAGAAGGAGTATCGAATAGAGTAGAGAGTGTCGAGCCGAGTGCGTCGAGCACTCTGAAATGCTCATGCGAGCCAAACGCCAACGGCGCCTCCAGGGCGCCGTTGGCGTTCATGCTCAGTCGCTTCCGGTCTGCTGAAGTTGTTGCACCGAGGCGACCAGATTGTTGAAGCGCTCACCCTGAATCTGAACATGAGCCTCAATTTCGGCCTCGGCATGTTGCTCGTCACCCGCGGCAATAGCGGCAAGCACTGCCTCGTGTTCTGCCAGGGAGCGTTCCGGGCGGTGGCGCAGATGCAGCTGCATGCGGCGGTAGGGTTGCAGCACCGCATGCAGGCGCGTGGCCTCCTGGGCCAGAAAGGCGTTGTGGCTGGCCTCGTAGATGCGCTGATGGAAGATGCTGTTCTCGTAGTAGTAGCCGTTGGCGTCGCCGGCCTCGGCCATGCGTCGGCATGCTTCGTGAGCCTTGTGCAGCGCTTCCAGCTCTTCTGAGCCGATGCGTCTCGCCGCGAGTCGAGCGCACATACCCTCCAGTTCGGCCATCACTTCGAAGCGCTCCACCAATTCGGCCACGCTGAGCTTTGTCACGAAGGTGCCGCGCTTCGGCACCACCTCCACCATCCCTGACATCGCTAGCTGCTGGATCGCCTCGCGGACCGGCGTACGTGAACAGTCGTATTCCCGCTCCAGTGCTTCCGGGTCGAGGCGTGCGCCGGGCGGATAGCGTCCCTTGATGATGGCGTCTTCCAGCAGGTCGCGCAGTCGCTGCGCTTGGGAAACCTTGCTCATTGACTGTCCTCCCGCTTGACATAGGTATATCTTGCGCCTATTTGTTATATATAACAACTCGGTATCATGTATCCATGATCCGAATCAACGTCATCGACAGAGACGGCTTAGGCTTCTGGAGGGCGCAGCATGAAGATGAACATGGATTTCCTGGAAAATCTGCTGTCGAGTGTGGCTCGGCGGGCACGTCAGCGCCCAGGGAGCGATCGGGCTTCACAGCATGGGAGGGAAACAGTGGCATCCGGCGTCGATGGCCTCATTTCGGCGTGTGATGTCCTGCTGACCGGTGGCGGCGGTGAGGCATCGCAGATACTGGTTGCCCAACGATTGCTTGCGGGCTATGCCGAGCTGGATGCCGACGAGCGTCGTATCTTCCTGACCAAACTCGCCGAGCGCCACGGTGCTAGTTCCGAGGCGATCCACGCCGCCTACGAGGCCTATCGCGAGGGAGAAAGTGAAGCCGACCTGCGGGCGCTAATCGAGGCCTGCGAACCTCCGCGTCAAGAGTTGCTACGCCGTCTCAACCTTTGCCCGGGTGGTACTTATGAGCTGGTCAAAATGCGCGCCGACCTGCAGGCGCATCTCGGCGAGTCGCCGGAGCTGGCCGGTCTTGACGAGGATTTTGCGCATCTGTTCGCGTCCTGGTTCAACCGTGGCTTTCTGGTACTAAAGAGCATCGACTGGAATACCCCGGCAGCGGTGCTCGAGAAACTTATCCGTTACGAGGCTGTGCACGAGATTCAGGACTGGAACGACCTGCGCCAGCGCCTTGATCCAGAGGACCGACGGTGCTACGCCTTCTTCCATCCGGCCATCGGCGACGAGCCGCTGATCTTCGTCGAGGTGGCGCTGTGTCGCGGGATACCGGGCAACATTCAGGTACTACTGTCCGGTGGCGACGAAGTGGCTCCCCAAGATGCCGACACGGCGGTTTTCTACAGCATTAGCAATTGTCAGGCCGGGCTGAAAGGGATTTCCTTCGGCAACTTCCTGATCAAGCAGGTAGTGCATGAGTTACGCCGAGAGCTGCCCGAACTCGACAACTTCGTGACCTTGTCGCCGGTGCCGGGCTTTGCCAAATGGCTGGCGGAACGGCGCGAGGCTGGCGAGTGTCGGCTGACGACTGACGCCGCCACTGCCCTTGATGAGACTCGCTGGCGTGACGACCCGCAGGCTCGGGAAGTGCTCGAGTCCGAACTCTTGCCCTTGGCCGCTCACTATTTCACCCAGGCCAAGCAGCGCCAAGGCTTGCCACGTGACCCTGTGGCGCGCTTTCACCTGGGCAACGGGGCGAGCCTGCATCGACTCAACTGGCCCGCCGACATCTCCACCAAGGGCTGCCGTCAAGCCCATGGCTTGATGGTCAATTATCGCTACGAGCCGGACCGCATCGAGCAGAACCACGAGGCCTACACCCGTGAGGGCAGCGTGATTTGCACCACCGAGATCCAGCGCCAGGCAAGGCGAGCCCAGCCATTGCTGGAACCCCTCGTCGACGTCTGATACCCCCGACGACTCCCAGGAGACGCCATATGAATCACAATCTGTTCCTGCAGTTTGAGGCCCACTTCCGTGCGACGCCGAACAAGACGTTGATCGATACCCCCGAGGGGCGTCGCTATTCTTATGACGAGGTGCTGGCCACCTCACAGCGTCTGGCGGGTGTGCTTCAGTCCCTTGATGTTCAGCCCGGCGATCGAGTCGCGGTACAGGTCGATAAGAGCCCTGAGGCGATCATGCTGTATCTGGCCTGCCTGCAAGCCGGAGCGGTCTACCTGCCGCTCAACACCGGCTACACCGGTGCCGAGATCGAGTACTTTCTCAGCGATGCCGCGCCACAGATCTACGTGTGCCCAACGGAGTGGGAGGCGGATGCCAAACGCTTCTACCAAGAGGGCCTGGTCGTCCACGTAGAAAGCCTGGGTACGGCAGGTGATGGTAGTTTAATGGAGCGCGCCGCCATCGCCGAACCAATGACGGATATCGCCAGTCTCGAGGCCTCCGACCTTGCGGCGATCCTCTATACCTCGGGCACTACCGGGCGCTCCAAGGGCGCCATGCTGAGCCATGCCAACCTGGCTTCCAACAGCCGGGCGCTGTCCGAGGCCTGGCACTTTACCGCCAATGATCACCTGCTGCACGCACTGCCGATCTTCCATACGCACGGGTTGTTCGTGGCCTGCAACATCGTACTGACGGTAGGGGCTTCAATGACCTTCCTGCCCAAGCTCGATGTCGAAAAACTGCTCGATCTGATGCCTCGAGCCACGGTGTTGATGGGGGTGCCAACTTTTTACACCCGGCTGCTCCAGTCCCCGCGGCTGGATCGTGATGCCGTGGCCAGCATGCGGCTTTTCGTCTCTGGTTCTGCACCGCTGCAGGCCGAGACGCATGATCAATTCCGTGAGCGGACGGGCCATGTCATTCTCGAGCGTTATGGCATGACCGAAACCAACATGAACACCTCCAATCCCTACGACGGTGAGCGACGTCCCGGCACGGTTGGATTTCCACTGCCGGGTAGTGAAGCGCGTATCACCGACCGCGAGAGCGGTGCCGATTTACCCCGTGGCGAGACCGGGCTGGTCGAGGTGCGGGGCGACAATGTCTTCCAGGGCTACTGGCAGATGCCCGAGAAGACCCGCAGCGAGTTTCGCGACGACGGCTTCTTCATTACCGGTGACCTGGGGCTGATCGACGACGACGGCTACCTGCATATCGTCGGGCGCGACAAGGATCTGGTGATCTCTGGCGGCTACAACGTCTATCCGAAAGAGGTCGAGCAACTGATCGACGAGTTGCCAGGCGTCGCCGAGTCGGCGGTGTTCGGCGTCAAGCATCCGGACTTGGGTGAAGGTGTCACGGCCGTGATCGTGGCCCGCGAGGGTGAAGCGCCCCCCGAAGAGGAAAGCATTCAGTCGGTCTTGAGCGATCGGCTGGCACGCTACAAGCAACCCAAGCGGATATTCACGATCGAGGCACTGCCGCGCAACGTGATGGGCAAGGTACAGAAGAACCAACTGCGTAACGTCTATGCCGACATCTATACCGTGAAGGAGGCGGACGAAACAGCCGTGTGATACGGCCCAGGGCCTGGCTGGCAGCCGGGCTTCCTAGTCGTGCGGAGATACGACGAGGAGCACGCTAATGCTCGGGAGCTCCCGAGGATCGATTACAACGACAAGAAGGAAATGATCATGGTGATCTACGGAGTGGCCTTACTGGCCGGATGCATGATGATAGGCCTGGTAATCGGAGACCTGTTGGGTCAATTACTGGGCATCAATGCCAATTTGGGCGGTGTGGGTATTGCCATGCTGCTACTGATCTTCGTGACGGGCTATCTCAAAACGCGAGGCAAACTGCCCGATGCCACCGTCAGTGGCATCAAGTTCTGGAATGCCATGTATATCCCTATCGTAGTGGCCATGGCTGCCAGCCAGAACGTGGCTGCGGCTTTCGGTGGTGGGCTGGTGGCACTTCTTGGCGGTGCGCTGGCAGTTGTGCTGGGGCTGGCGATGGTGCCGGTATTCGCGGGTCGACGTTCGAGCTCGCGCGTTGCCATGGGCGCCGATGAGTCGTGCCCCGAGTCCTTGACAACTCATGTCGCCGGCCGCTGAGGAGGGTGCCCCATGCTTCAGTCACTGTACGAGCTTGTCGACAAGTATCATCTGGTGGCGGCCTTCGCTGTCATCGGTTTTACCATGTATCTCGCCTACTGGATCAGTGAACGCTTTACCCGTGGCAAGCTACATGGCTCGGCTATCGCCATCATACTTGGCCTGGCGCTGGCCTATGTGGGTGGGAAGGTCACTGGTGGGTCTGATGGTCTCGCCGATATCACCCTTCTCTCCGGCCTGGGGCTGATGGGCGGAGGTATGTTGCGAGACCTGGCCATCATCGCTACCGCTTACGGCGTGCGCTTCGAGGAGGTGCGCGAGGCCGGTATGCGTGGCGTCATGGCGCTGTTCGCTGGAGTAGTGGTGTCTTTCATCGCGGGTAGCCTGGTAGCGGTCGGCTTCGGCTATACCGATCCGGTGGCGATCACTACGATCGGCGCGGGAACGGTGACCTACATCGTTGGTCCCGTCACCGGAGCAACATTGGGCGCGAGTTCCGAAGTGGTCGCGTTATCGATCGCTGCGGGGTTGGTCAAGTCAATCCTCACCATGATCGCCACGCCTATGGCAGCGCGTTTTATCGGCCTTGATAATCCGCGCTCGGCGATGATCTTCGGCGGCATGATTGGCACGACCAGCGGTGTTGCGGCGGGGCTTGCCGCCACCGACGCCCGCCTGGTGCCCTACGGCGCAATGACCGCGACGTTCTATACAGGGCTCGGCATTCTGCTGGCG
>NZ_JARANX010000051.1:0-5247 GCF_029889785.1 Chromohalobacter sp. 48-RD10
CCGTTCAGGCGGACGAGGGCGTATCGTGGTTTTCGAGGAACTTGCGCACACGATCGGTCTTGGGGGTGGTGAAGAAGGTCTCCGGATCGGCGCGTTCGATGATCAGGCCTTTTTCCAGGAAGACGACCTGATCGGATACCGCGCGGGCGAAGGCCATTTCGTGGGTGACCATGACCATGGTGTAGCCCTCGGCGGAAAGGTCCTTGATCACCGCCAGCACTTCGCCCACCAACTCCGGGTCGAGCGCCGAGGTGGGCTCGTCGAAGAGCATCACCTCCGGTTGCATGGCCAGCGCCCGGGCGATGGCCACGCGCTGTTTCTGGCCACCCGAGAGCGTGTTGGGATAGCTATCATGCTTTTGCGACATGCCCACCTTCTCCAGCAATGCCGTGGCGAGTTCCTCGGCTTCGCGCTTGGACTTGCCCTGCACGTGGATGGGCGCCTCGGTGACGTTGTGCAGCACGTTGAGATGCGGCCATAGATTGAAGCCTTGGAATACCATACCGGTTTGCGCGCGGACCTTGGCCAGCTCACGCACCGGCATCGGGCGGCCGTCCTCATGGACCCCGATGCGCTGCCCGGCGATATGAATGCTGCCTCGGTCGGGTTTCTCCAGCCAATTGATACAACGCAACAGCGTTGACTTGCCGGAGCCGGACGAGCCGATGATCGTCACCACCTCGCCGGTCTTGACCTCCAGCTCGACGTCGCGCAACACCTCGACGTCATCGAAGCTCTTCGAAAGATGGTGGATCGACACCGCAGCCGTCTCGGACGTGTTTGCTTCAGACATTGTCGAACCCCCGTTTGGCGCTGAAACGCCCGCATTGTTTGATGATGATCTCCATCGCCACGCTGATGGCCCAATAGAAACCGATCACGACGATGAATGCCTCGGTGGGAATGAAATAGGTACTCGATAAGCTGTTGGCGGCGGCGGTCAACTCACTCACGGTGATGATGACCAGAAAGGCCGTGTCCTTGAGCGCATAGATCAGCTGGTTGCCCAGCAATGGACGGGTTTGCATGATGATCTGCGGCAGCAGCAGGCGAAAGAACAGTTTGCCCTTGGTGAAGCCATGCGCCTGGGCGGCCTCGATCTGCCCCGGCGGAAAGGTCAAGCGATTGCCGCGGAAGATTTCGGCAAAGTAGCAGCCGTGATAGACCGCCAACGCGCCGACCCCCGACCACCAGGCATCGAGGCGAATGCCGATGCTTGGCAAGCCGTAATACAGCAGGTAGGCAAGGATCAAAAACGGCAGCATGCGCATCGCGTCGATGAATATTCTCAGCGGCATGGTCAGCCGCTTGCGGCTTCCCTCGAGCAAATACAGCAAACCACAACCGATCACAAAGGCACCCACGATCGACAGGCCAAATATTTCCAGGGTGCTCAGAAAACCGCTCAAGAACTGCGCGCGTTCATCCCACAGGATGTCCCAATTGCTCATGGTCGTTTTATCCTCACATTGCCAGCCGGTTGGCACGGCGTTCGGCGAGACGCTGTAGCCATACCAGGCAACCGATTATCGCCATGTAGAGCACGCCGGCGACGAGAATGGGGGGCAGTGGCTCATAGGTCACGGCCGAGATGCGATTGGTCACGCGGGTCAGGTCGACGATACCGATCACTGCAATGGCGGGGCTGCCCTTGATCAGAAACGACATTTCGTTGACCAATCCTGGCAAGCTGGTGATCACCATCTGCGGCAGCATGATGCGACGGAAGGTAACCCACGGCGTCATGCCCGTCGCCATGGCCGCTTCGCTCTGCTCGCGGGAGAAATTGCGGAACGCACTGCGCCAGATCTCGGCATTGAAGGCGGTGGTATTGAGCGTTAACGCCAGGATGCCGGCGACGCTGCGGTTGAGGTCGAGCCCCAGATCAGGAGCGCTGAGAAAGATGAACAGTGCCAGGGTCACCAATGGCGTAGCGCGGGCCACGCTTGTGTAGAGCACTAGCAGTTGATCGACGATGGGGATTCGCGCAAGGCGAATCAGGGCGATGACCAGGCCCGCCACGACCCCGATGGCAATCGAGACAGCGGAGATCCAGACGGTGGTCCAGGCCCCTTCCAGCAACATGTGCCAGGCGCTGGCATTCATGACAGAGTCCCCGAGCTAAGGAAGAAGGGCAGCGCCGTGGTCGGACCACGGCGCCGCAGTGACACAGGAGGCGGCAAGCACTCAGTCGTCGAGGCCGGCCAGTTCGTGGAATTGCTCGACGCTCTTGAGCGGCTTCTCGGGAAGATCCGGGAAGCTTTCTCCGAACCATTTTTTCTGTAGCTCGGCGAGGCGGCCGTTTTCCTTGAGGTGTTTCAGGAAGTCGGTCATGTACTCCAGCAGTTCGGGGCTGTCCTTGGGAATCGGCCAGGAGACATAGCCCGCCCCGGATACCGCCGGGCCCTTGGCGAAGACGTCCGGCTTAGAGTCGACCAGTGTATTTACCGGTACCGCTGAGTCTATGACGTAATCCAGGCGTCCATTGGCCAGATCGGCGAAGGCTTCAGGATAGGACTCATACTTCACGACTTCGCCGAGTTTGCCGCCGTCATCCTCGAGCATCGCTTCCAGCTCCGGCAGGCGCGAGAGAAGCACGCTGCCGGCCTGGACGCCG
This sequence comes from Chromohalobacter sp. 48-RD10, assembly GCF_029889785.1. Taxonomy (NCBI): domain Bacteria; kingdom Pseudomonadati; phylum Pseudomonadota; class Gammaproteobacteria; order Oceanospirillales; family Halomonadaceae; genus Chromohalobacter; species Chromohalobacter sp. 48-RD10. The sequence continues at coordinate 2,618 of NZ_JARANX010000051.1, forward strand.
ACTGTCTTGTCGCTGAGATCGTCGACGTCGCTGATGCTGTCATCGTCGGCGCGCTTGATGGCGAAATGCTGGGCGGAGGCGTAGGGCGGGGTATAGTTGAAAACACGCAAGCGTTCATCGGAGACGGATGCGCCGGTCAAGGCCATGTCGTACTGATCGTTGGAGACCGCCGCCAACAGGCCAGTCCAGGGAAGGATATCCTGATGAATCTCGAAGTCGGCGTAGTCGCGCAGCTCTTCGAGCATCTCGGCGTTGAAGCCCTTGGCATCGTCGCCTTCGATGAAGTTGAAGGGCGCATAATTATCTTCGGTGGCGACCTCTATGTAGCCGCGCTCCTGGATTTCCTCCAAGTCCGCCGCCAGAGCGGGTAGCGACAACGACATCAAGGTGCCGGCTAGGGTGGTAGCCAAGGCCTTGGAAAGGAAACGGCGGGGAGTGAAATCCGTCGGGCGACTTGCGTTGCGAGTCATGGGAAGCATCATAATCACCTTCGCTGTTGTTGTTGAGATCGTTGGCTGAGACCGAAGACGGCTCGCCGCGATGGCGGCAATCGCGAACTTGGTGATTCCACCCTAAAGAATTCGACGTGGGTCGCTATAGAGCCAGTTGAGGGACACCGGTTGGCCAGATGTTTCGATGCCTAATCATGTGCCCTGTCAGCGAGTGCAGTGTCATGGCGTGCTCCTTGCATCTATTCCGGTGTGATGCCTCATCGGGAGAGAACGATGCTCGACCATTATTTCCATCTCGATTTCGATACTCAACGCGGGTTGCAAGAACAGTTGCGTGAGTCGCTGCTCGATGCCATCCATACCGGAACCATTCCCGCCGACGAAGCGTTGCCGTCATGTCGCCGTTTGTCCCTGCAATTGGGCATCTCGCGCAATACCGTGGCGTTAGTGTACGAGGGGTTGGTCGAGGACGGCTACCTGGTTAGCCGGCCGCGTAGCGGTTACTACCTGCACGACGCTTATCATGACAGCGATACCCTGGCGCTGGCTCAAGCGACGCGCCAGACGACGGTGGATGCACCATCCTGGAGCAAGCGCTTCACGCATCGCCCCAGTCACTTGCAGGGCGTACTGCGTCCCAGCAACTGGATGCATTACGAGTTTCCCTTCGTGTATGGGCAACTGGATACGCGGTTGTTTCCCCTCGAACAATGGCGCGAAACCTCGCGACGCCTGCTGGGCGGAAACCGCGAGCGTCACTGGCTCAGCGACCGCTACGATCAGGACGACCCGATGCTGGTCGAGCAGTTGCGCACGCGGGTGCTGCCCAAGCGTGGCATCCATGCGCAGAGCGATGAGATTCTGGTGACCCTGGGCTCACAAAATGCGTTGTTCTTGATCGCGCAGCTGTTGTTCGACCGGCAAACGCGTGTCGCCGTCGAAAATCCCGGGTATCGTGAGGCGGTCAATGTCTTCCTGCGCCAGGGCGCGCAACTTCACTACCAGCACGTGGATGGCGAGGGTATGCAGCTCGATGCCGAGACTCCACGCTGCGACTACCTCTACGTGACGCCCAGTCATCAGGGGCCGACCGGCGTGACCATGAGTCGCGCGCGTCGCGAGCAGTTGATCCAACAGGTCCAGCGCTTCGATCAGATCGTGCTCGAGGACGACTACGACGCGGAAGTGAATTTCGACCATCACGCCCAGCCAGCCCTGAAAGCCAGCCGTGTCGGTGGGCGGGTGATCTACATGAGCAGCCTGTCCAAACCGCTCTCGCCGGGACTGCGGCTGGGCTATCTGGTCGCCGATGCCGAGCTGGTCGATGAGCTACGCGCGCTGCGACGGCTGATGTATCGTCATCCGCCCTCGGCGCTGCAACAGCAGATGGCACAGTTTCTTGCTCAGGGCCATTACGACCGCTATCTGCGCCAGTTCGCCGACGAGATGCGCCAGCGCTGGGAAACGATGAACGAGGCCATCACGACGCATATGCCCAACTGCCGACGGGTCGGCGGTGATCATGCCAGCGTGTTCTGGTTGGAAGCCCCGCAAGACGTGGATACCCAGCGCCTGGCCTGGCAGGCCGCGCAAAACGGTGTGCTCATCGAGCCAGGATTTCAGCACTTCTTCGAGCGCGTGCCGCCGCGCAACTTCATGCGTCTGGGGTTCGGCGCCATCGACGCCGAGCGCATCGAACCGGGTATCGAACGCCTGGCGCGAACGCTAGGGTAGCGGCGTATCCACGACTGCGCCGGGCACAAGGCCCGGCGCATGCTATCCAGCGTTTGCGACGGCGATGCCGCCTGCTCTTGGCGTTCAAGTGGCGTGCTTGGCCGACATTTCGCCCAGCACTTTATCCAGAATTGCCAGCCCTCGCTGGCTCTCTGCCTCGCTGACGATGCACGGCGGCACCACATGAATGCGGTTCTCGGCCACGAACGGCAGCATGCCCTCGGCAAGCAAGGCGTGCTTGATCTCGCCCATCGCACTGGCTGATAGCGGCGTGCGGTGCTCGCGGTCGCTGACCAGTTCCAGGACATGAAAGACCCCCAACCCGCGTGTTTCGCCGACGATGGCATGCTCGCGTGCCAGGCGTTCGAGACCCTGGCCGAGCGTACCCTGGCCGATGCTGGCGGCGTTCTCCACTACACCTTCCTCATGCATGGCGTCCAGGGT
>NZ_JARANX010000052.1:0-5026 GCF_029889785.1 Chromohalobacter sp. 48-RD10
CTCACCATAAGTGTCGGCGACGAAGCCGATACGCGTAAAGTCGCGTGCCTGGCAGCGTTCGACAATCCCGTCGTGGGAGTCTGCAATGAAGATGCCATCACCGAAGTTGCCGCGCGCGTGCACGGCGACGACATCACGCAGCACGAAGTTGCGTGCGCCAACGCGGAGACAGGAGCGGGGAGAGCGGCGGCAAACGAGGCCATGGGCGGTGACGTCGTGGCCAATGAGGTCCAGAGGTAGACAGCCGGTAAAAGCATCAAAATTGTGGGGCGCCCAGGTCTCGGGGTCGTCACTGACATTGCCATCCAGGGTCATGCCCGACAGGGTGGCGCCATCATCAATCTCAACCAGTACACCGTAAGTGTCACTGGTATAACGAATGGTCGTACGCGTGACGCCCGCCCCGGTCACGCGGATGCCTTTGAAGCGTAACCCGGTCCCCGAAGAGGCGAAATCACCCTCGGGAAAGACGACATCGCGCTGCTGGGCGTTGGCGGATTTGGCGAGTTGTTGCAGCGCGAGATGCTGGTCGCGGCCATCCCCGCGCGCGCCGAACATGCCGGGCGTGAGTGTGTCGTCGAGTCGCCGCAGAAAACGCCCATCGGTCTGGTCGTGGGCACGAAAACAGGTGCCGCCGTCTTCCTTGCGTTGTTCATTGGCATACCAGATGAAACTCCCCCCGCCCAGTGTTTCTCCTGCATGGTAACCGGCGACCTGGATGCGTTGCCCATCTTGAAGGCGGGCGACTTCCAGCGCTTGCATATCGGCGATGGAGTCGGCATGCAGCGCCTCCGCTCCTCCCTGCGTTGTCTTTCCCGTCCTGTCTCTTTTTTCCATATTTGCCGCATGCTTTTCCATGCCGACTGTATGAGTCGGCAATAGACCGGCGGCGGTTAGCACGGCGCCGCCCTGGAGTAGGCGAGCCAAGAGTCGTCTTCTCGAAGTGTGCATATTATCCCCCTGACATAATCGCCTAGCGTAGATGAAACTTTGTTAGGTGATGAGGTGAGAGTTCTCCTTGTTGATGGCGTATTTTTCTCATGTTTATTTGTTTTAGGTTGTTTTTCGTTATTTATTGTTAGGGCGCGATGAGTGGCGTTGGTTATGTTGCATGAGCGGCTTGGTGTCAATTTATTATTATATTGTAAGTACAAAGTGCGACTGGTTTTTGACGTGCGCTTTTGGCATTTTCAGGCATGAGTAATATGAGGGGTTTTTACTATAAAAACCGTCTGGCTATGAATATAAACGCTTTGTAACTTGTTTGGCGGAAACCCGATTATTTACGTCCTTAAACGGGCGGAACGGGACACTGAAAAGGTGGCGTCAATCATGTTCAATAAGCATAAAGTTCTGGAGAAAATGGATCGTTCGGTATGGGGGGGGAGCGAGTCGGCACTGTCGAATAGTGATGCCTTCGATACGCGCTATGAACGACGCTATTCGCGTTGGTACGAGCAGTGCCTGATGGGCATGCCATTCCACTTCGTCGTGGGCTTGCCGCTGGTCGTGCTGGCGCCGCCGCTGATGATGCACGGCGGAGACTTCTGGCGTGACATGGCGCCGGGGCTTGCCACCACGTTGTGGGCGGTGGGGGTGGCGTTTCTGGTGACACTGTTCGTTTTGCACCGCATGACGCGTTTCCCCGGTACGCAGGCATCGATGTATGCCGTGCCGCTTGTCAGTGTGGTGTTTGCGGCGACTTGGGCGCTGTTGCTCGGCGCCGAGCGTTTTGATGAGAGCGTGTTATGGGGCGGTTACGCTGCGAGCCTGCTGTGGTTTTTCCTCGGCTATGCGGGAGTGCAGCGGTTTAGGCGTCCGCGCTTTGCCGTAGTGCCGTTAGGCGAGGCGCGTCACCTCGTCGAGACTGAAGGGAGCGGGTTGTATCGACTCGAAGTGCCGCGCCTGGGATCGCAGCGTATCGACGGTATCGTCGTCGATCTGCGCAGCGACGCACTCAACCACGAGTGGATGCGCTTTTTGACCAAGTGCACGCTGAACGGCATTCCGGTGTACCAGATCAAGCAGATTGATGAGTCGCGTACCGGACGCGTCAGGCTCGAGCACTTGGCAGATACGGAGCTGACTTCTTTTTTACCGTCGCCACTTTACAGCACTTGCAAGCGCGGCCTGGATTTGTGCGGTGCCTTGCTGCTGTTGCCGCTTCTGGCGCCCATCATGCTGGCCACGGCGTGGGCCATTCGTCGTGACAGCCCGGGGCCGGTGTTTTACTTGCAATGGCGCATGGGCCATCGCGGGGTGCCGTTTCGTATCTACAAGTTCCGCAGCATGTACTGCGACATTAAGGGGAAGGAATTCGCCTCCGGCGAAGACGACCCGCGCATCACACCCGTGGGTAAGGTCATTCGCAAGTACCGCCTGGATGAATTACCGCAACTGCTCAACGTGCTCAAGGGGGACATGAGTTTCATTGGTCCGCGCCCCGAGCCCGTGGATCTCTCACAGTGGTACGAGAAGGACATACCGCTTTTTAGCTACCGGCGTGTCGTCAGGCCGGGCATTTCAGGCTGGGCCCAGGTCGAGCAGGGCTATGCCGCAGAGGTCGATGATATGGCCATCAAGCTGCAGTACGACTTCTATTACATCAAGCATTTCTCACTGTGGCTCGACGTGCTGATTCTACTGCGCACGCTGAAGACGATCAGCACTGGGTTTGGGGCGCGCTGAGGTGTGCTCTCGTTGAATTGAGTCATTGTGGGGTGCCCCCGTCTGAGTACGGGGGTTTTTATTTGGAGTATGAGTTTTCTAGTACCCCTGCACAGTTAAATTATCGCACTTGATGGATGATTTTGATGATTAAAAGGCGCGATTTAGCAACGAGTAAAATCCAATGTAAGCATTGTGTAAATTCAGCCTATGAAACGTTACACAGTGCATAGAATGAAATCCGCAAGAAGATAATTGTGTAAGCAGGGGAAATAGGCGCGCAGTTCAAGAGGTTGGTGATTAAAGCAATAAGTAACACAAGCTATGCGTGCCGCAGGATATGAGTGGGGGAAGGAGTTTTAAAATTAGTAGTTATGGCCCCGGAGATGTGGTGTCGCTCCAGGGCGGTAGCGTGGGTAAAAGAACGAGAGTAAAGAATTAGATTCGCTCAAAGGGTCGGCGACTTTTACAACGAATCTTAATACTACAAATGAGGGAATCGGCATGACTGCAAGCCGTATGGAATACCGTTCGGGATGGAGAAAGCCGCTGCTGGGGCTTTCTTTCATGGTGGCGCTATCGGGCTGTGCGTTCGCGCCCGGCAGCAATATCGATTATGAAGCTGATTCGCAGGGAGAGGACATCTCTGACAATATTGAGGTCAAGGCAATTACACCGAGTCTCGTCAAGACGATGGTGGAGTCGAAGGACGATTTGCGCGACTCGTTGTTTGAGTACACCGAGAATGCGGTGCCCGAATCCGAGATCGATTACGACTACATAATCGGGCGCGGTGATGTACTTAGCGTCGTGGTGTATGACCATCCTGAGTTGACGATTCCCGCCGGGAGTGAGCGGAGCGCGGAAGAGTCGGGCAACGTGGTGCATTCGGACGGCACCATCTTCTATCCCTACATCGGCACGGTGGAGGTCGCGGGACGTACTGTGCGCGATGTTCGTGGGGAGATTCAACGTCGCCTCGAAGGCTATATCGCGCAGCCTCAGGTGGACGTGAAAGTCGCTGCCTTCAACGCACAGAAGGCGTATGTCACCGGCCAGGTCGAGCAGGCTGGTGCGCAGCCGATCACCAATGTGCCGCTTACAGTGCTGGATGCGCTCAGCAGCGTCGGTGGTCTGACGCAGGGCGGCGACTGGCATGACGTCGTGCTGACCCGTAATGGCGTCGAGCGGCACTTGTCGGTTTACAACATGCTGGTCAATGGCGATCTCGATCAGAACCTGTTGCTACAGGATGGCGACGTTTTGCATGTGCCTGTGGTCGGCAATCAGCAGGTCTATGTAATGGGCGAGGTCAACACACCGACCGCCGTGCCGATGCCGAATGCGCGCTTCTCGCTGACCAATGCCTTGTCACAGGCCGGGGGCATCCGCGAGAGCAGCGCCGATGCTTCGGGTATCTTCGTGATTCGCCGCAATCAGGATGTCGACAGCGAAACCTACGCGACTGTTTACCAGCTCAACGCCGAGAGCGCGATCGCCTTTGCACTGGGGTCGGAATTCATCCTCCAGCCCACCGATGTGGTGTATGTCACTGCCGCGCCGATGGCGCGTTGGAACCGCGTCATCAGCCAGATCCTGCCTAGCGTGACGGCGATCTACCAGCTGTCGCAGGCCACACGTGACATCAAGGACCTCAACGACGACTTTTAAGCCGTCATTGTCTCAAGGCCCGCCGTCGCTGCCGCCTAATGCATTGATATGACACGGCGTCGGGCCTTCGAGCCCACATTCTCTTGGAGTGGGAATTCTATGAATCTCAATGTACCTGCCCCACAAGCCAATAAAACCGACAATGGCAATGACATGGAGCTGGGGCGCATTTTAGGCCTCTTGTTCGACGCCAAGGGCGTGGTGATCAGCCTGATTGTACTGTTCGCGTTTTTGGGGACGGCGTATGCCTTCCTCACGACGCCGATCTTTCAGGCCAAGTCGCTGGTCCAGGTGGAAACCAAGAGTCCCAATAACCCACTAGCGGATGCGTCGATGTCAATGCTTTCGCAAGCGCCACCGTCGCGCTCGGAGATGGAGATCATGCAATCGCGCATGGTGCTCGGCCGTGCAGTGGATCTACTCAATCTCGATATCCGCGTCGAACCGGTACGCGTGCCGATTATCGGCGGTTTTTTGCATCGCCACCAGATCGTCGCGCCTGCGTTCGCTCAGGACTGGGGTTATGCCTGGGGCGATGATCGTATTCAGGTCGCTGGTATGCCGGTGGCTGACGATTACTTGGGACAGACTTTCACCCTCGAAGTACTCGACGAGACCCGTTATGCCTTGAACTACCGTGGCGAGCGTCTGGGTGAGGGCGTTGTCGGCGAGGAAGAGAGCTTTCTCG
>NZ_JARANX010000053.1:0-5016 GCF_029889785.1 Chromohalobacter sp. 48-RD10
GTTGAGCTTGGCGTATTTCATGTAGGCATGAAACGCCGTGGTCAATGCGACCGTCATGCCGTCCATTCCCTGGAGCAGGCCACCCTTGAAGATCAGCTTGCGCAGCATCGCGGCTGGGGCGTACATCAACGCTATATTACGGCTGAAAATTATTTTGTCGCCTACATATTGGCTGGCTGACACGCGTCGACGAGACGTTGATACAGCGCGAGATAGGCGTTGGCCATGGCGCCTGGGGTAAACGCCGATAGGCGTTGACTGGCGCTAACGGCCAACCGCTTCTGGCGTGTTGGGTCTTCAAGCAATGCTTGCAAAGTGTCCGCCAGTGCGCCGGCATCATCAACGGGCACCAGCATCCCACTGACGTTGTTCTCAACCAGGTCAGGGATGCCGTCGACATCGCTGGCTACGATAGGCACGCTGTGATCCATGGCATCGAGTAGTGTTGAGCCAAGGCCTTCATTGCGTGAGGGAAAAGCGAACAGCGTCATGATCTCAAGGTAGTCGCCGACATTTGGATGAAAGCCTTCCCAGATGACGTTATCCAGATCCGCGCTCTCCTCTTTCAGCGCCTCGCCATCTTCGCCTTCGCCCAATAGAAGAAAACAGACGTGTGGATGTGTCGTACGTAGTTGACGCGCCGCATCTAGCAGTACTCGCTGTCCTTTGTGGCGATCCACCAGCGCCCCAATATGGCCGATCACGGTGCAGCCGGCAAAGCGTTTGCGCAGCGCTGCGACCTTGACCGGGTCGCTTGGCTGGCCTGATAGAACGCTGGGAATTTTGGTCACTGGGCACCAGTTACGTTCGCGAAGATGGTCCTCGATGATCGACGAGATGGCCACCGACATCGCGGCGTCGCGATAGGTCACCTGATTGAAGTGTTTGGGTTTGACCGGCTGAGGAACGCGGCGGGTGAGAATATAGGGCGTACCGCGCAACTTTTTCTCAACCCACGCCCAGTGTATGGCCTTGGCTTCGTGGGCATGCGTTAGGGTCGCCCTCGAGCGATGGCAATGCCCGGCGAGAGCGTGGTCTGCATCGATGAGTTCGATGTCGAGGTTGCCTAGCGCGTCGCGTATCGGGGAGTCACGACGGCATACTAGGCTTTGCTCGATACCACCCTGATGTGTTGCCAGACGTGCCAGCGCCTCTATCAGTAGCAGCGTCTGGCGCTCGCCGCCACGAAAGCCGCGGGCCAGATTGACGTGTCGAACATGCAACGAACGGTCTCCCATGCGCTCACCATACCCGGTCGAAATCTTCGGCGTTTAGCACCTGGGCATCGCGCTGGAACTCGAGCAGCTTGGCGTACTTCAAGTAAGCGTTGATGCCCGCCGACAGGGCCACCGATACACCGTCGCTACCCGCTAGGAAGCCGGCCTGAAACAGGTACTTGCGTACGAAAGCGTTGGCGCCATGCAGTGCCGGTGACAACGCATTGGCACGCTTGCCCTTGAGGTACATGATCTTGGCGGCACGATTGGAAAAACGTCCGCTGGCCTTGCTGAAGAGCTCGCCGAGGTTGGCAAATGAATAGTGCTCAAGATCGGCATCCAGGCGCTGAGGGGCCTTCGCCTGGACCGAAGCATGTTGACGACTCTCGGAAAAGCCTGTGCGATCGCGATCAAACAGTCGAATGCAGTAATCGGGATACCAGCCACAGCGCTGAACCCAGCGGCTACCAATGAAATTGCGTCGGCGTAGCGCGTAGGCATCGTGCTTGTCGCTTTCGAGATTGAGTGTCTCGATGGCGATGACCGCTTCTTCAGTCAGGCGTTCGTCGGCATCTAGCGACAATATCCAGTGATGGGTCGCGGTACGCGGACCCACGTTTTTCTGCGGCCCATCCCCCAGATAGGGTTGATGAATCACGCTGGCGCCCAACGCTTCGGCGCGGGCGACGGTGTCGTCATGAGAGCCAGAGTCAATCACGATCAACTCGTCGCAGACTCGGTTGAGCGATGTCAGGCAGGCATCTATGTTGTCGGCTTCGTTGAGCGTGATCACTACGCCAGTAATGGCGGCCATGAGCAGTCCTGATTCTTTGATGAAGAGGTGTGTCTGATAGCGCCACAGGACATATTGTATGTGCTGGTCATGGTGACATCGACACGGCTAGCGATAGAACCGACGAAACCATTGCATCGCTTCAAACACCGCTGGCGAAAACTCGGCGCCCTCGACCGGATCAAGCTGGCGGTCGACGATCTTCCACTGACCGGTGCCATCGACCACGGTGATGCGATTCGGCTCGATGATGCCGTAGTCGATGTAGCTACTGGACTGGACCCAGGGATGATCGATACCCGGCTTGAGCAGATCCTCGCCCTGGGCGTAGTCGGCAAGCGGATTGGTGCAGCCGAGAGCATGGCGCATCAACATTGGCGCGACGTCGAGATGGCTCGTCATACCCGTGACGCGCCCGGGGTCGACCCCGGGGCCGTGAACGATCATCGGCACATGCGTTTGCGGTGACGCGAAGTTGCTGTTGTGCCCCCAATAGTTCTTGCCGAAATCATTGAACGACTGGCCGTGGTCGGCGGTGACCACCAGCATCGTATTTTCCCATTCACCCTTGGCCTTGAGATCGTCAATGACCTGCCCTAGAAGCTCGTCATCGTAATGGACGGCGTTGCGATGTCGATTGAAGTAGGGGGTTGGGTCAGTATCGGGACCTAGCTCCAGATAATCCATATTCTGGATAGATGGCTGGAAAGGCTGGCTGGCATCAGCCGGCACGTCATAGCCGTGTGGGGCATCGTAGAACAGCATGCCGAACCACGGTGACGCGTCCTTTTGCTCCTGCTGATCGAGCCACTTCAACCAATCCTCGGTCATCTTCTGATCCCGCCCCGCAGGCGAGCTACCGGGTGTACTCAATCGCAGCGGATCGACCGACGAGAAAATCGTGCGATCGAAACCGACGCCATCGAGGCTGGCCGAGGAGAAGATACCCAACGCGTAGTCCTGCTTCTGTAGCTGGGTGATCAGTAAGGGTGGCGTCTGGGTATCATCCAGATAGGCGTAGTAGTTACCAGTGAGGCCGTAGAAAAGGCTCATTGCCCCGTTACGGGTTGCATTACCACCGCTGTAATGGTCCAAATAGCGGCGACCGCTTTTGTGAAGTGCGGCATAGAGGTTCGGCGTATTCTTGGGGCCGTACTCATCGGCGCGCCAGGAATCAATCAACACCACCATGACGTTGGGCGGGTCGTCGGTCTGGCAACTGAGCGGATTTTTAGGCCAGTCGAGATTCTGCGCTTGTTTGGCACTGATGTCGGCCCGTTCGGCGCGAGCGGCGCGGGGGTCGAGCCAACCGTGTTTTTCCATGAAGTCCTTGGCGGTAGCTGGAAACAGCAGTGGATAGATGCCCACTTGTTGCGTCACGCTACGTACATAGCGTGCATCGGCGACGAGATGCAGCGCGTGACTGCCGATTAGCGCCAGTAGAATCACGCCACAGTTCAGACCAACCGGCAAGCGTGGTCGGCGCTTGCCGGCGATCAGACGATGGGCGAGCCAGCCTTCCGCTGCTAGGGCCACCAGCACGCAGCCAGTCACTACCAGCCAGGTCGAGGTTGTGAAGCTGAAAATTTCGCCATTCTTGTCGTTCAGAAACAGCGAAACCATGAAGTAGTTCACGTGGAAGCGGTACTGGGCGTAGACCGCGGTATCCAGTAACAGCGCACATAGCCCGAGTGCGCCTAATAGCGCCGCTGGCAGCCATAGCCAGCGCGCCTTTAACAATAGCGCCAACAGGCCCAGCGGCAACCAGGCGAGCAATACCAGCATGCCGAAATGGCCGACCCAAGTCAGGATCAGGTACGCCACTCCCATGGCATCGTTGGGGATCGCGAGGTAAGGCACATAACGCAGGGCGATCAGCCAGACGAGCGGGAGTTGCAAAAGCACAAAAATCAGGGTGCTGCGCCAACGGCGTCTCAGCGTATCTTGCATGCGGGGTCACCTTCTTGTGAGTCACCGGTAGCGTGTCGATAACCATCGACAATGGCCTTGAAGGCGTGTTCCGCATTGGCGGGTGAAAAGCGAACGAGTGAACGTTTGAGGCGCGCCAGGTTGGCCTCTTGCCAGCGGCCCGGGGTGCGTAACCGGCAGCGATCGAAGTCGATCAGCCATACCCGGTCATTGGCATCGACGAGCAGATTGCGGGCGTTGAGATCGACATGGTCGAGGCCAGCGTCGTGAAAACGGCGGATAGTGGCGCCAACGTCAGCGAGCAGTTCAGGCGTCATATTGGCCAAGCGTTCCGCCAGTGCCTGACTGTCAGCCAGGCGCTCGGTCATCAACGCCGCGTGGTAAGTCATTCTGTGTTTAACGATAAGCGCGGCGACAGGGGCTGGGACCGGCAGATTTTGCTCGAATAGATAATGCGTCAGCCGCATTTCCTCAAAGGCCCGGGTGTTTTCCAGGCCCAGCCATAGGTAGTCTACTCTACTTATCTTGGCTGCCATTCCGCCACGTCGGTACGGGCGCAAAACCCAATCGTTGCCGTCGACAGAGAGGAATTGGCTCGCCCCGCGGCCCGGCGCTGACCCGGTCACTAGACCTCGCTGGTCCCATGCCTGCGGATCGAGCCATGCTTCGCCGAAAGGAGGTAGAATCGGTTGCTCAGGATGAGAGAGACGCGTCCGATCATATAAGATGTACGATTCCCGATGGTGATGGGTCGATAATGGCATGACCAATCCTTAACGTTGGACCGTAGGGTAAACCGTAACGAGCCAGTGGCATGGTAGGCACCAATCAGCGCCACAGGGGCACATTGTAACCCGGAAAACTCGCCATCGCATGCCGGCGTGTCGCACCGTTCGGCATCCATCGAATATTGCAAGGAAACTGTTGTGACTGAAGACTCGCAAGCGCCGTTAGCCGTGATTGCCATTCGCCAGGTGGAAAAAAGTACTGGTGCGAGTCGCAACGCCTTTGAGCAGGCGACGGCATTGAAGGCGCTGGGCTATCGGGTGGTGATTCTCGCCGAGCGCGGTCGGCGAG
>NZ_JARANX010000054.1:0-4664 GCF_029889785.1 Chromohalobacter sp. 48-RD10
AAGCCCTGGGCCAGCCATCCGCGTAGCTTTTCCGACTCGCCGTTACGTGCGCTGTTGAAGATCTCCGTGGCCAGGCGGATCGTGGCCTCATCCAGCTCGGCGTTGGCGGCGTCGTCATCATCCGACATCGTGTCGTGCTCCTTGTGGCATTTCCGTGTGACATCTGGTATCGAGCGTAGCATGCCGTTTCACGCCACGCGCCACTCTTCAGCCATCCATCAAGAGCCTCGCGAGTCCCATGCTGGATATCAAGTATTACGTATTGATCGACGCCATTGCCACCCATGGCACGGTGCACGATGCCGCCGCCGCCATCGGCATCACCCAGCCTGCGGCCACGCATCGCATTCGTGAAATGGAGCGCCGCCTAGGCGTGGCGCTGTTTCACCGCGAAGGGCGCCGGCTGACGCTGTCCGCCTCGGGCGAACGGCTGCTCGAGACCGCCCACGAGGTATTGCCTCGCCTGCGCAGCGCCGAGCTGGAAGCGTGGCAGTTGGCACGCCGGGCCGACCCTGCCCTGCGCCTGGGCATCGGCCCCTATGACACCTTCTCGCGGGCGATTCCGCATCTCTACGACCAGCATGCACGCGACATCGACCTGGTGCGCTTGCCCATGGCGGACATGACCACGGCATTACTGGCCAACCGTGTCGATATGGTCTGCATGATAGAGGTGCCCTCGCAACGCGGCATCGACCACCAGTTGCTGTTCGAGGAACCGCTGGTGGCCGTGTTGCCACCCGAGCACCCTTATGCACAAAGCGATGCAGTGCCCGCCGAGGTCTTCGATCAGGGGCGGCATTTCACTTACAGCATCACCCCCGAATCCGGCCATGAGTTCGAGCATTTCTTCCAGCCGGCCGGTGTCTACCCCTCGCACATGGTGCAGATCGAGTCGGTGGCCTTGATCCTGGAGCTCGTCGCCGCCGGCAAGGGCGTGAGCATTCTCTCGCGCTGGGCCGCGCGGGACGCGCATCAGACAGGACGCGTCGTCATGCGTCCCTTGGCCGGCGAGCTGCCACGTATTCCCTGGTACCTGGCCTATACGCAAACGCCCCACATCGAAGCTGTCGCCCAGCCCTTGGCGGCCACGCTACGGCACCTCTACCGCGCTGACGCCTAAGACAAGACTTTATCCGCCACGGCGCATGCGACCGATAAGAATCTCGTCGCAGATGGCCGGACATTCTCATTAGTTTCACGCCCTCCCTCCTTTTACCGTATCGCTACTCCTCATTAACGACCGCCAATGATCAACGACCGCACAGGAGGGCGATCTCATGTCACAGGAAACGCTCGCAACTCAAACCACCGCGCAGGACGTCACCGACGAGCGTCATCCCCTGGCGCGTTTCATCGATCTCGAACGCTACCCGATCCTGCAACGCGATAGCGATACCTACTGGGCGGCGGTCGAGGGTGTCCGCCAACAACTGCGCACCGACGGCTGTGCCCTGCTATCGCAGTTCATCCGCGAGGACCTCATCGAGCCGCTGCGCAAGGAAAGCGAGGCCCTGGCACCGCAGGCGTTCTACTCGGACAACAACGTCAATCCCTACGTCACGCCGGACGATCCGTCACTGCCCGAGGATCACCCCGCACGCTTCTTCCAGCACTACACCAACGGCTTCGTGGCGCGCGATCTGATCCCCGAGGATGCCATCGTCCAGCAGCTTTACCGCGACCCGGATTTCCAGCGCTTCGTAGCCGACTGCCTCGAAGAGCCGGTGATTTACGAGTTCGCCGATCCCATTGCCGGGCTGGTGATCAACGTGATGCCCGACGACACCGAGCTGCCCTGGCACTTCGATACCAACGAGTTCATCGTCAGCCTGATGACGCGGCGCCCCAATGAAGGCGGCGAGTTCCAGTACGCACCCAGCATCCGCCGTCCCGGCGAGGAAAACTTCGCAGCCGTGCAGCGCGTGCTCGAGGGCGATCACAGCGACGTCAAATCGCTGACGCTCAACACCGGTGACCTGCAGCTCTTCAAGGGGCGCTACTCGATGCACCGCGTCGCCGCCGCCAAGGGCCAGCGCCTGTGCACGCTACTGGGGTACGCCAAGACCCCCGACATGATGGGCAGCCTGGAGCACACCCGGCGCATCTACGGCCGCGTCACCCAGCAGCATATCGATGCCGATAATCAGCGCCGTCACGACGCGCTCATGGGCTAGGTTCCGCTGAAAAGCGTCAGCGCGCGGCCCTCATTTCTCCACTGCACAAAAGGATGCCTTGCATGGGCGATATCGTGTCACTCGCAGGATCCGTTCCCACGGGCGGCCCCTACGCCGGCGGAAGCTTCCGCCATGCCACGCTCGACGCCGCACTGCTCTCGCGCGTCGAGCGCTACCGGCTGCAACGCCTGCGCCAGCAGATGAAGCATCACGAACTGGACGCGGTGATCCTGTTCGATCCCATCAACATTCGCTATGCCTGCGGCGTGCGCAATATGCAGGTCTACTCGCAGCGCAATCCCGCACGCTATCTCTACGTGGCGGCGGACGGCCCGGTGGTGCTGTTTGAATTCAGTGCCTGCCTGCACTTGGCGGCCAACGCCGAGCTGCTCGACGAGGTACATCCTGCCCGCGCGGTGATGCCGCAATACAGCGGCCCGCGCTGCGCGGCGCATACCCAGGCCTTCGTCGATGACATCCGCGGTCTATTCGAGCGTTCGCATACCCAAGGGCAACGTCTGGGTATCGAGTCTGCACCCACTGGCGCCATCGAAGCGCTGGGCCAAGCCGGCTTCGAGCTGACCGATGCCGCCACCGTGGTCGAGGGCGCCAAGTCGATCAAGAGTCTCGACGAGTTGGCTCTGATCCACCGCTCCGTGACCCTGACCGAAGCCGCCATGACGCGCATGGAAGCCGCCATACGCCCCGGCATGAGCGAAAACGAGCTGTGGTCGATATTCAACCAGCACGTGCTGGCCACCGGCGGTGAATACGCCGAAACCCGGCTTCTGAGCTCCGGGGCGCGTACCAATCCATGGTTTCAGGAATGCTCGGACAAGGTCATCGCCCCAGGTGAGCTGGTCGCCTTCGATACTGACATCGTGGGTTGCTTCGGCTACTACACGGATTTTTCGCGGACCTTCCACGTGCCTGGCGCGGGCGCGCCCAATGCCGAGCAGAAAGCGCTCTATCGCATGGCCGCCGACCAGCTCGAACGCAACATCGCCCTACTGCGCCCCGGCATGAGCTTTCGCGACTACTCGCAACAAGCCTGGCCGATACCCGACGGCTATCGCGAGAACCGCTACCTGGACATCGTCCACGGCTGCGGCATGACCGGCGAATGGCCGCTGATCGCTCACGACATGGACTGGGACGACGTCGGCTACGATGGCGCCATCGAGCCCGGCATGACGCTCTGCGTCGAGGCCTATATCGGCCACCGCGACGGCACCGAGGGCGTCAAACTGGAAGAGCAGGTGCTGATCACCGAAGGTGGCATCGAACGCCTCTCGACCTACGGCTATTCCGACACGCTGATGGCAGAATGACGCCGTAGCGCATCACTCTTTCTCATCCCTTTCGATTTACCAACACAAAAAAGGACGCGTATGAAACCGTTGACTTCCCTCTTCCTCGCCTGCGGTCTGGCCAGCCTCTCAATGAGCGTCTCGGCTAACGACACGCTGACCATCGGCACCAACAACTGGTCGGAAAACATCGCCGTCTCGCACATGTGGCAGCAATTGCTCGAAGAGCAAGGCTACGACGTCGAGCTGACCACCACCGGCAAGAGCGTGCTCTTCAGCGGGCTCGCAAACGGCGATCTGGATATCTCGCTGGAAGTCTGGCTCCCGCATGGCGACGCCCAGTACATCGAGCCCTACGAGGACAAAATCGACGTTCACGATGCCTGGTTCGATGGCGCCCAAGACGAACTGGTGGTACCCGCCTACATGGAAGACATCGACAGCATCAGCGACCTCAAGGACAACGCCGAGCGCTTCATCTACCAGAATAAGCCGACCATTATCGGCATCGAATCGGGCTCGGCCATCTCCGGCGAGACCGAAAACGCCATCGAGAGTTACGACCTGCCGTTTCGTCAGTTGAACAGCTCCGGGCCCGCCATGCTCGCGGCCCTCAAGGAAGCCTATGCCAACGAGGAGCCTGTCGCCGTCACGCTCTGGCAGCCGCACTGGGCCTACGCGCAGTACGACCTCAAGGCGCTGAAAGATCCCAAGGAGAGCTATGGCGGCGGTGACGACATCATGTGGATGTCACCCAAGGGCTTTGGCGAAGACCATCCCGAGGTCACCGAGATGCTCGACACCTGGCACATGAGCCACGCCCAGTTGGCCGATCTCATGCTGACCATCGAAAACGTCGGCGACCCCACAAAAGGCGCCAAGCAGTGGATCGAGGAACACCGCGACCTCATCGACGGTTGGCTCGCCAAGGATTGATCCCCTCCGGGCCGGTCGTCACGACCGGCCCTCGCCGCTTTATCCCCAGCCGGCACTGCCTTCCCCAACGCTTCGCCCCATGCAACGGGAATTTGCTATGGTAAACGCCTCGGCGCGTCACCGTTCGCCGCCTGAGTCGCTACCATCACGGGGGAGAGATGCGTCTACATTATGCCGGGGCGTCACCCGAGCCCATCGGCTTTCTGCTGTTGCCGCGTTTCTCGATGATGGCGTTCTTTTC
>NZ_JARANX010000055.1:0-4624 GCF_029889785.1 Chromohalobacter sp. 48-RD10
TTCGCGCCAGCTACGCGCACGTGGCACACCGCTGCCGTCCGAGCCCTCGACGACCGCAGCTGTGACCAAGCTGGACGCGTCAGCTTCGCTATTTACAGCGTCGACAATCTCTTGGGCTGTCGATGAAAGCTCGCCATCGGCATCTGTGGCCAACGTCACGGTGACATCGTTGCCATTGACGGAAACCGCGAGCGCAGCACTGGACTCGCCAGGCGCCACATAACGGATGCGAATATTATTGCCAGCAGTACCGCCAGTAGCGGCGGTAAACAGGATACCGGTATTGGCCGCTGACGTGCCGATAGTCAGCTCGGCAGCGACCTCCCCTTCTGCGTCCGGCGCAGTACCGACGATGCCGATGACGCCCGAGCGAACGGTTTGAATTGGGCGCGGGCCGGTATCGATTTCGAGAACCTCGGGCCCATGCAGAAATGCCATATTGGAGTGCCTCTTGCCTGATCAGGTGTTCCGAACGGTAGAAACAGCATGACCGGGCCACGCGCGAGGCTCCGCTGGCAGTGGTTCCTATTGAGCATGTAACAGCAATGCGATCACGAGACGGACGATATCGGCGAACTTGAGCACCAACAGCATGAGAAAGCAGCGAGTATTCATAAAAGCACCTTGGCGTTGAGTGGTGCTTATATGCTTGCGCGGGAGATAGCGAGGGGCGAGCGGTGCGGGTTGTGGGGTGAGGGCGGCACAAAAACGCCCGCGCGGGGCGGGCGTGGGTGGTGGCGCTTACGCTGACGCCACTCTCAAGACCAAGGCCGAAACACAGCCCCTTTCAATACCTTCCGCTTGAGGCTTTCGGCGTTCGCGTGGTCGGCGTGAGCGACCCATGAGCCGACGCGCTGTTGGATCTTGGCCAGATCAATGTCACCGCGCGCGTATTGCCAGCGCATGGCTTTGAGGTTGCGCTTGATGCGCCGCACGGAATCGCGGCGCAGCAGGCGCTTGTGGGCCCAGATGCGATACCCGAGGAAATTAACGCCACGCGAGGCCGGCAACACCGAAGCCTTGCTGAACCGCATGCCCATTGAAGCGAGCTTATCCTCGAACTCGTCACGGATGGCCAGCGCCTCGCGCTTGGTGCGCACGAGCGCGACCATATCATCCATGTAACGCGCATAGCGCTTGAGGCGAAGCTCGCGCTTGGCCCATTGGTCGATTCGATTGCCGACCAGGTTGGCGATCCACTGGCTGAGCAGGTTGCCGACAGGGATGCCGACCGGGTCGGGGTCGTTGGGGTCGGCGGTGCTGTCGATGATGGTGTCGATCAGGCGCAGCGTGGCCGGACAGCTTATTTTGTCGCGCACAACCTCTTTGGCAAGGCGGTGGCTGATGCTGGCGAAATATTTGCTGACGTCCATCTTGACCACCCAGACCGGTCCGGTAGCGGTCATGCCGCACAGCCACTGTTCGATACGATCGGCGCCGGCGTGTGTGCCTTTGCCGGGGCGACAGGCATAACTATCAGTGATCATGGCGCGGTCCCAGATGGGCGCGCACAGCGAGCAGATGGCGTGCTGGGCGACGCGGTCGCGATAGGGTGCAGCGAGGATCTCGCGCACCTTGGGCTCGTAGACCAGGAAGGCGCGGTAGCGGCCTGGCTGGTAGGTGCCCCAGAGCATCTCCATCTGTAGAGCGCCGAGTTCCTCCCACAGATTGGCTTCGAACACGTTGACTTCGTGACGGTCGCGCTTGCCCAGACGTGCACGTCGGTGGGCGAGAATGAGGTTGTCCCAGTCGATGATACCCTCGATCAGGCGCTTGTGTTTGCTGCCCAATACAGCCTCCGTTGCCGAGTGTGTGAGGGGCGACCGGGCGGGGTTTTCGCTGGCGCTACTCGCGCCGTCCGGGCTGTCGTGTTCGGCCCGCTTCGCGGGACCGGGATGGTGTGGCTGACCCCCTGTTGGGAGCTGTTCAGGTGGCGACGAGATCCTCGCCGCCCTCTCTGATACCTGGTGGTGGTCACAGACGCAGCGCAAACCCGTATTCGAATTCACGTTCTCCGGGTTGTTGTTGGAGTTCGCGCACCGGGAGCCGCAGCGGACGCCGTTGTCGAACCTGCCTCCGGCCATGAAGAAGCGCCAACGCTACGCCGAAACCCACACCACCCCCTTGCTCTCATTTCAAGCGTTGGCGCCAAGTGCCAACCATGGCGCCGATTTCCTTGAGCTGCTGGGCGCTTGCGCCGACCCGACTGGCTCGCAACAGCCCACGCTCAGCGCCATGGCGCAACAGCGCATGGATAAAACGCAGGTGCTCATCGACGCGGTACACCTTGCTTTTCTGGCCACTGGCCGCGGCTTCGATGATAAGCCTGACAAGTTCCCATAGAGCATCTTCGAGGCGCTGGCCGTATCGGTAGCGCTGATGTTTGGGGATTTTGTCGAGGGCTGGCCCGAGGTCGACGATCATCTTTTCGGCTTTGGCAAGCATGACTAAGCCCCGCTGCCGCGGGGCGCTATCAGGGTCCACGCTCACAGGGAGTCACAGACGCAGCGCAAACCCGTAGGCGAATACACGTACTCCGGGTTGCTGTTGGAGTTCGCGCACCGGGAGCCGCAGCGGACGCCGTCGCCGAACCTGCCTCCGGCCACGAAGAAACGCCAACGCACATGGTAGAGCTCGCCGCGCAGCTCGGCACTGTCCTTTCCGTGCTCCAGAATGGGGCGATCCCACTCATAGTCAGCGGAGGATTCGGAGGCGACGTCGTGCAGGTCTACGCAGGGCTCCCATAGATTGCCGGCAGCGTCGACGATGCCCTGGCAGCTAACGGCCTTGGCGACGGTGCCGGTGGCAGCGCGCCCGCTGTTGGTGGTGGCCGACCATGCGGTCTCGTTGTCACCGTCGTTGCCTTCTGGGGTGCCGTCAGCATAGACGTAGAATTCATGCAGGAACGGCAGCCGCTTGCCGGCATTAGCAGCCAGTACCGGTAAGTCGAGATAGCGCGAGTAGCCTTCGGTACCCGATAGCGGCGTGGCGTTGTAGCGGCTCTCGGGCACGGTATCCGGCCATACCCCGGCGCCCTCGGTGTTGAGGTAGATGTCGGCCCAAAGACGTCCAGGGATGACCTCGACCATGCCGGTCGGGTCACACTTCGGGCGGTGCTGTAGATCCCAGCAACTATTGGGCAGGATCTGTGCGGCCGGCGCGAAGGCCTTGTTGTAGCGCTCAGATGCTGGACGGTAGCGGCCATAGTGGTAGCCGCCGATTTTGCGGCTGTTCTCCGCCGTGTGACCGGTGGGCACCGTCGAGTTCTTCGAGGCGACCCACTGGGCGATGCCGCTGGCGTGCTGGACAGCGTAGATGTAGATGTCGTCACCCAAGGAAAGGGCCGAAAAACTGCCGTCGCTGCCGCCGACAGGGTCCCAGTTGGCGACCGCTTCAAGCAGGAAACCCTTGGCGTTACCGCCGATGTTTACCATGCCCTCGGGCAGATTGAGGGTGTCGCCAGCGCCTTTCTCGATATGGCCGAACAGCGAGGTAAATCCGGCCGCTTGGGCGGGAATGATGATCTTGTCACCGGCTGCCATTAGTGGCTCTCCACGGTCTGAATGAGTTGATTGACCTCGCCAGCGGTGAAATCGAGGCGATGAATAGGGGCGTTGGGGTCGTCGACCAGCACATGCTGATGACGCGCACCGTCCTCGTCCTCGGTGACGCGATACTCGGGCTCGGGGCCGTCGGGTTCTTCGCCTTCGGCGAGCACGCGGTCGAAGACGTAGTGCTGCGTCTTGTCGCGCAGGGCGCGCAAATAGGCGAGGCCGCGCTGTTTGTTGTCATCGGTGGCCCAATCGGTGCCCAGGTAGCTCACCAGGTATTCGACGTCCTGGCGGGTCTTGATGACTTTCGGGTAGCCGTACATTAGGTCTCCTCCATGGCGAGGGCGCCGTTGATAACAATCAATTTGTGACTGGTGATTGGCAGCCGGGCGTCAATCGCGGCTTTAACACCGGCAGAATCGGGGAACTTATTCGCAGCGCCTTCCTTGGCCTCTGTCGTTGTCGCTTTCTCGACGAAGCCCAACGCCGTCGTCGTCGCAGCCGGGTGATTGCGGCTTTGTGCGTGCTCGGCGATCTCGTCGTCGACGTATTCGCGCGTGGCGAGGACCACCGCCGGGTCAACCTTCAGCTCGACGTTGGCGGTGTTGCTGAGGATCAAATGCATACGCACGACTTGGTTGCGTCCTGAGCCCTGGGCGAGCAGTGGCTTGTAGCTGGGGGCGCAGTTGGCGACGGCGACAAAATCGCCATCCTCATCCTCGAGGCCGAGTTCGCGAATCCACCAACCACCGACGTTGGGCGGCAGTACCAATTCAGCGATCAGGATCGCGGGGTTGTCTGGATCGATAGAGAGCTGATTAATCGCGGCTCGGTAGACCTGGTGGATCAATCCGGTCTGCTCAGGATCCGGTACCGGGTCGGAGCCATTGGCATCGCCCAGCAGCATATGGGTGAGCGACCAAGGGGTCTTGAGCGCGTTGGCGTTGGACTGCTTGGCCTCGCCGATATCGGTCAGGAAACCGCCAAAGGTGGAGTTTTCATCAACCATAGAGATGGACTTCCAGGGTGTCGGTGGTAGTGGTGGCCACGGCATGTCGCGAGTGGCATGCGAT
>NZ_JARANX010000056.1:0-4505 GCF_029889785.1 Chromohalobacter sp. 48-RD10
GTGTTTTTTAGTGGCATGAAAGAGCTTTTGGAGAATTGGACAGACTTTTCTCCATATAATTCTGATAAAGGGGGCGACGCGTTCTTCAATAGTTTTTTGCATGAGTATCAGTGTGAGTGAGAAGCCAAATAATTTTGCCATGTTCATGACGAGCGTTGAGAAATAAAAAATATAAAAGTATTGAGACTTTTCTTGGTAGCTTATGTCGAGTGCAGTCATGATCTCATTGGCCATGGCAACTTTGAAGGCATTGATGATGACGTACAGGTTGACAAAAAATCTTGATACTTCGTTATCGATGGTTTTATCGATAGAGCGATTTTCGGCATAAGTTACAAATGAGGAAAAATCGATTTCGCTGCTGAGAAATGTAAATAGATCATGAGCACTCAGAATCATGGAAAGGAGTAGATTTAGCCAAAATGCCGTTACGATTATGGAAATAATCGAGATGGCATGGTGTGATACGGTTTCCGTGGCATTATCCTCAACGGTTTCCTTGATAGTGCCGAAGTTGGTGAATCGCACGAAAAGGCATGCAATGCCTACTATGATTAGAATTGACCAAAAGCCATGTGACAAAGATATGCCTTTCAATACTACAATAAATGCAAGGGATAAGAATGCGGCTATAATGATAGAAAAAGCAATTTGTGCCCATGGTTTATCTTGTGAAAGATAAGAGGTGAAGAAGGATTGTTTTTTGAAATAAACACGCAGTGCTTTTTGACTACCTATTCGCAAGTCGAGTACCGAGTGAAATATCAAATAGCTCGTAATGATAAAAAGAAATAGGGCTATCATGTCGCTGATACCAAAGAATAGCATGTGACATGCAGTCAAAATTCCCATGGATGCAGCGATAAAAAGCAGAGGGATGGCGTTCCGTAGTGTATTGGACAACGTGGCATCGTGTTTTGAAGAGTTATCATTCATAAGCATTACATCACAAGTGTATGAAGTGTCAATATGTGGTCTGATACAATTGATCGGCTGATGGCCTGAAAACTTTAGGCCTGGGATGGCTGCTATGTTTGTAGGCGCCCCTCACGGCTTTTTTACTGAAATAGGTGCGAGATAAAAAGTAAAGTCATGAAAGTAGGCATCATCTCAAAAGAAGATTACCGCAAGCGTACTATCGCTATAGCGAAAGGTGAATATAAGCCAAAAAAGGGTGGAAAAGTTATGCTGAAAGTCAAGGCAAAAGATTTCAGTGTTCAATTCGGGAATAATTACAGCCATCCGGTAAATTGTGAACATTTCTTGGTAGTTTGATGCTGACACTCTCCTGTGCCCCATTAAAGGGGAGGGGGTAGAGATAGCCTAATCTCTAAAGCGCGTACGCATGCTATATTGGTATCTGTGAGACCCCGGATAAATCTATAAAAACTCTTTGGTGCCAGAAAGAATATAATTAATAATTATTTATAATCCGGGGTTTGGTGCTTAAATAAATATATACAATTTTATATATCGCCCTCTATATCATCATTGATATCTTTGAATATTTCATCACGCTCTGCCTGGTATTTCTTTCGAAGAAAAGCTACTTGGAGGACTGAGGGCATCGTAACTCTATAGGCAGGACCAGCAATATCTACTATAGTCCATGCACCCGTCAGCGCCCAGCCAACAGGGCCGGTTAAAATAGATGCAGTTCTCATAAGAGCTGCGTTTCCTGCAAGAGCAACTCCTCGTCCCAAAGCGGCACGACTTACTGCGTTGGCAACAATAACTGTCAACTGAAAGGACTTAAAACCTCCAGCCTTGAATGCCATTTGAACTGCAGTAGTGAGTACTGCTGGAGTCAGTCTTTTTAAATTGGTTATTCCAAGAGTTTTCGCAAATTCTGCACGCTCTGATTCTGACATCTTTTCCACTGCATCATCAAGAATTTTGATGAGAAGGTTGTTTTCTATCTCTATTATGTTATCTTTTTTATCATGCTTTATCGCCATCTTGTCACAGACATCCGTCAGTATTTCTCGGTACTGTACTCCTTTTCCTCCTCTTATCAGTGTCGTTACACTGTTTGCGCCGAAGCATTGAAGTTCGGCAGCTATTAAAAACCAGTACTTAGCGTGATCTGGATAGTTTTCTTTATAAATTGCAGTCTTAGTAATCCTTTCTGTCCAGAGTGGGGTGCCACCTTTGTCTTTTGTAAGACATTCTACTAAATTATTCAGGTCTTCGCTGGTAAGTTCTTTTAAAAATTTTAAGTCTACATCTTCGCGATACTCCATTTTTGATTCCTTTTTTATTTTCTGTTTTTGAGCATAGCTGAAATAATAACGGCTGTCTTGGTGGCAGCCCATTTTATGTTGTCGGGATTAGTAATAATTTTCTTTACCTGGTCTCCAACGCCTGTAGCTATATCTTTTATATAGTCAGCTAGCGAAGAAAGAATAGATTCCTCTGCTTTTTCTTGATAATCTTCCTTGTCGTCATTGGACTGGAAGTTTTGTTCGTCCTCGTTGATGTTGAGTGCTATTGCCGCTCGCTTCTTCTTGGGAAGGCGCTCTAGTATAAAGCTAAGGAGCTTTTGCAAGTTATATGGCCTCGACAAAACTTCGCCATTCAGTATGCATCCAGCCGAGTAGTAGATGGGATCTACCTCCAGTCCTGTATCGCCTTTTATGCGGTCTTTGACTGACTGATGAAGCTCATCCAATCGTTCTAAAAGTTTGGGTTCTGGCTTGTCTTCTTCTTTATTCCAGTAATAACCCTTCATAGCTTGGTCGGCTTGGTTGAGGCCTATTAGAAGGCGATCTCGGTCGTCATGAGCCAAGTTGGGCAGGATAACATCCTTGGTTAGAGCAAAAGCGGAGCTGAAGTCTCGGTTGCCAGCATCCAAGATCAAAAATACTAGGTCGATTAACGGTTGACCATGCTCGTCCTTCCTGTGCAGGAGTTCGATGATTTTGTCTCGGTGCTCTTTGTCTCTCTCTGGGCTGTCGCCTAGCCCTGGTGTATCCCAAATGATTAGGTTGTTTAGTTCATGAGCACTGACATCTATGGTCTCGGGGTTGGGAGTTTGGCCGACTGTGGCATTACTTTCCAGCTCCTGACTTTGGAACAAGGCGCTGATAGTCGAACTTTTCCCTACGCCGGTCCCACCAACTAAGAGCACATTGATCTTGGTTGCACGGATACGGTCACGAATTTTGCGTAATTCTTCCGAGCTGAGTTCTGAAAGAGGATCGTGTGTCATTTGATATTCCTATTTAGTTAATAGTGATTGAACTTTTCAGGCTTTACCTGCATGTGCTAAGTGGGTTGCTCATATTTAATCGTGTGCTTTGTTTAAAAGCCATCTAGTAGACGGCGTTGCACATCACAGGAAAATTAAACGAGGAAGCCCCTCACGCGTTAGAGAAAGCTAGCTGTTGGCGCGTCCCTGATGCTGGTGGGCGGGGCGGTGAGGGAAAGCGGGTTGGAGTTGATAACGGCCATACTATGTCCCTGAGCGTGGGGTGTGCGTGTGTCGTCTTTCACGAGGTATCGGCATGCACGAAAGAAACTTTAGGGATTCGCGATAAATTTTTAGGTGATGAAACAAGCCTGAATCCCGGCGGTCTGGAGCCGGGTCTTGGCTCGTTTCATAGCATGCCTGAGCGTTTTACTGCGCAAGGTAGCCGTTAGCTTGCAGATAGCGGATGACCTGCTCGGCCGCTTCGTGCGGTTGGAGGCCGTCATTCACGATACGTAGCTCAGGCGCTTCAGGTGGCTCGTAGGGCGAGTCGATGCCGGTGAAGTGCTTGATCTCACCGTTACGTGCTCGGTGATACAGTCCCTTGGGATCGCGCTGCTCGCAGGTGGCGAGCGGCGTGTCGATGAAAACCTCAATGAAGTTACCTTCTTCCATCAGCTCACGCACGTTGTTCCGGTCGACACGAAAAGGAGAGATGAATGCGGCCAGCGTGATGATTCCCGCATCGACGAACAACCGTGATAGCTCGCCAATGCGGCGAATGTTCTCGACCCTGTCCGCGTCGGAGAATCCCAGATCCCCATTCAAACCATGGCGCACGTTGTCACCATCGAGTAGATACGTGCGCTTACCCAACGCATACAGCTTTTCCTCCACTAGACCGGCAATGGTGGATTTGCCTGAACCGCTCAGTCCCGTGAACCACAACAGGCACGTCCGGTGGCCGTTGAGTTGTTCGCGGTGTGAACGGTTTATGCGGTGCGCGTGGCGGATGATGTTTCTAGGCATAAGTGTCTTCCTGCGCCTCCCAAGGTAAAAGGGGTTATAACCCCAACTTAATTATCTGTTTGACATTGATCGCACTGGTGATCTCTGAAGGACACCATAAATAATTGAACGACGTAGTCCTACTGGCTGGGCTTTGATATTCATGCGTCTGCTCCCGGATGAATTACTGGAGACGATCCTTGGCTGTCAATAGAGGATAAGTTCTCGAACTGATTCCATCATCCGGGAACCAATAGATATGCAAAGGTGTACTAACTTATAAAATAATTAATAATAGCCATACTTG
>NZ_JARANX010000057.1:0-4461 GCF_029889785.1 Chromohalobacter sp. 48-RD10
CATGATTGTTTATGCCGCTATTCCTTCACTGTTTGTTATCTGGGTGCGTATAAAAAGAGAGAGCCTTTTGAGGTCTGTTTTGAGACGCGCAGTGGTGGTGCTAGCAAGCACCCTGGTATTGAGCGGCTTCATTTTACTGACATTTCAAAGCGTGTCGGCTTTGATGAGGACGCATCATGAGCTGCGTTTCTTGGTCACTCCGGGTAACGCGATAGTCTCTGCTGTTCAAGCTTTAGCTCCTGCACAAGCTCCTCTGCCTGATAAGAAAATTCCGCTTGAGAGCGATGCGAAACTGGCAGACGCGGCATCGAATGGCAATAGCAAGCCTAAGCTGCTCGTCATTGTGGTCGGGGAGACGATGCGGGCTGCCAATTGGGGTCTCAATGGCTATGAGAGGCAGACAACACCGAAGTTGAATGATCGCAACGTGATCAATTTTCCTCATGTAACATCTTGTGGCACAAGCACGGCAGTTTCTTTACCTTGCATGTTCTCTCCGCTTGGTCACGATGACTATGACGAGCGCTATATTAAAAGTCATGAGTCACTTCTTGATGTGTTAAAGCATGCCGGTATCGATGTGGAATGGATTGATAACCAATCGGGATGCAAAGGAGTCTGCGAAGGCGTTAAAAATGAGACACTGTCCCAGCAGGGTTTTCCTGGTCTTTGTGCATCGGGCCGCTGCTATGATGAGGCTCTTGCCGAGCGTTTAAAAGATGAGTTGAAGAAAACTTCGGGTTCTAACGATGACAAAGTCATTGTCTTGCACCAGTTAGGCAATCATGGCCCTAGTTATTACCAGCGTTATCCTGAGGCTTTTAGCAGGTTTGTCCCGGTATGTAAAACTGCTGATTTAAACAAGTGCCAAAAAAATGAGATTGTAAATGCATATGACAATGGCGTTCTTTACACCGATAGTGTCTTAGATAGTCTGATTGCCGCCTTAAAATATCAGTCTCAATATTCGGCTGCCATGTTGTATGTGGCTGATCACGGTGAGTCGTTAGGTGAAAATGGTGTTTATTTACATGGATTGCCTTACTCAATCGCACCGAAAGAACAAACGCATGTACCCATGACGTGGTGGTTGGATAAGGGTTTTATTGGCTCCACGGGACTGGATGATGATTGTTTATATAAAAATGCAGACGGTAAATATAGTCATGCCAATTTGTTTTCAAGCATCCTGGGGTTGATGCAAGTAGCAACATCGGTCTATAAGCCCGATCAAGACATAACATCGGCGTGTCGTACATGACTTTAAAATCTTACCTACAGTGGCACCGAGCTGGGGAGTGTATGATGGTTTATAGATTTCAGTATGATGTGTTAGCAAGGCCTTGTCGGATTGTAAGAAACTTAGCCAAGGCCGTCCGTAGTATAGCTGGCGAGGCTCTCTTTAGATGTTTCTTTTTCGAGGCCTGTATTTTTACTTTATACATTTTTATTGGGACACTCGTTGTGCCTTTTGCACTGGCGCTTGGTTTTTATAAGATCGTCAGGTATGTTCTTGCGAAGGTCGGCGGAGGGGCGTGAATTGAAAGAGCCGCCTTGAGGCGGCTCTTTCAATTATTCTTGGCGTTTTTTTGTTTTTTTACCAGTAAGCATTGCCTTGGCAAGATTTTGTTTTGTTAACTTGCTTGAAATTGTTACACCAACAACATGTAGTATTGCTGCAATAAGAAGGGCGTTTCCTAATATTGGGTGTACAGTTTCTATCAGTGTGTTTTCTTGAAAGGTGTGCGTTGTTAGAAGCCAGCCCAATATTGCTTGCAGGCCAAGTCCTCCTAATAGTAAAAAGACCATGGCGCTGCCGGCGGGATTGTGGCCGTCATAATGTCGTTCATGCCCATGTCGCATGTTTCGTAAATGTTGAAATATTTCTTTTGGTGAGTAAGTGAAATTGATGAACCGTGCGTGTCGAGTCCCTATTATTCCCCATATGATTCGTAATACTATTGCTACGCCTACTGTATACCCTGCCCATTCATGTAGTGTCTGCCATTGGCCAGAGCTCACCCAGGCTGTCATGAATGCTATAGCCAATGTCCAGTGAAGTATCCTTACTATTGGGTCCCAGATCTTTAACTTTTGTGGATGTTCTTCTCTATGCGCCATCAGGTTTCTCCATTCTTGGTATGAAGCAAAAGCCAATAGGTTTGGTCTATTGATTAAGCAGAAGCTATTGGAGGTTATATGGTAAGAAAATATTCTGATGCCTTACTTAAAGAGCGCGGTGGTTCTATGTTCAGGTTGGATAGCGTGTTATCTCGGTTCGAGCCCCCCTCTTGAACAGGCAGTCATGGCGCTTAAGTGATGTGATGATGGCTATATATTCACATGAAAAGCCTGACCAAGAGCGCGGCACAAGCGACCCAGGTGGCAATGATGACACCAGCCGCCAGGCGACTGACTGGTCTAGCGATTGCTTTGTCGGCTGCTTTCCTGTGCTCTTCCATTACTCTGGAGGGGATGAGTCGGACGACTATCAGGATCCCGAGGGGCACGATCACCAGATCGTCCAGATAGCCAAGCACTGGGATGAAATCCGGGATCAAGTCGATGGGTGACACCGCGTACGCAGTGACAACCAGCGCTAGAATTTTAACGACGCACGGTGTGCGCGGGTCGTGCGCGGCAAGCCAGATCGCATGTACGTCCCGCTTGAGTGCGCGCGCCCATTGCTGGGCGCTCAGCAATAGCTTTGTTGTTATAAAGACCATCACTCATCTAGGCCATTGCGGGTGATGATGATCGATCACGAAGGCATGACGATGTCGAGCTCTTGGGTGATGATGAGAGTGGCGATGCGGTTCAGGTCCCTCCCAGCCCTCATGTTCATGCTGGTGGTGGTCGTCATGGTAATGCAGGTGGGAGTGCTCCACAGGAGCATGGCCATGCTCGAGCGCCACCGGGTCCCGTGATGGCCAGACACGGATCGCGAGTGTCGTAGACACCAGCGCGATCGCCCCTAGCAGGGCGAAGGTCTCGATCAGGCCCGCCTGCGACCCGAACCAGCCGGCCAGCGGATAGGAGACCAGCCAGCAGCCATGCGATAGCGAGAACTGCGCGGCGAACAACGCCGGACGGTCCTCGGGCTGGCACGATTGCTTGAGTAGGTGCCCAGTAGGCGTCATGACCAGCGAGGCGCCGGCACCCAGCAAGAACCACAGCCCTAGTAGCCCCACGAACCCGGGTGCCAGCAGGCCAAGAAAGAGGCTTAGTGTCATCAGAACGCCGCCCGCGAGCATGAGCGGACGTTCTCGCGTGCGCTCCAGCACTTTCGGCAGCAGCAGGGCCACCAGCATCGAGCCGCCTCCGACTGCCGCGAAAGCCATGGCCACTGCCTGCGCGCCCAGGCCCAGGGAAGAACGCACGTAGACCACAGTGTTGACGATCTGCATGGCCCCGGCCGCCGAGACCACCATGTTCAGGGCCAGCAGTCCGCGCAGTCGCGGCGTCTTCAGGTAGATCCGCATGCCGTGGGAGACCTTGCGCCACACGCTTGGTACCTCGTCCTCCGTTGCCTTGGGCGACGGCAACATCACCGAGACCACTAGGCCGGCCGAGACCAGGAAGGCCAGGCCATTGAGCAGGAACAATACATCGAAGCTCATCACCATCAATAGCGCCGCGGCGGCCATGGGACTGAGCAGGTTCTCGAGGTCATAGGCGAGCCGCGACAGCGACAGCGCGCGGGTGTACTGCCCCTCGTCCTGGAGCAGGTCCGGAATCGTTGCCTGGAAGACCGGGGTGAAGCCCGCCGAGGCGGCGTTGAGCAGGAAGATCAGCACATAGACCTGCCAGATTTCGGTGACGAAGGGCAGCGCGCAGACCACGGACGCCCGCAGCAGATCCAGGCTGACCAGCAGAGTGCGGCGCGGCAGACGCGAGGCGTAGGCCCCGACCACCGGTGCGATGCCCACATAGGCCAACATCTTGATCGCTAGTGCCGTGCCTAGCACGACTCCTGCCTGCCCGGACGCTAGGTCATGGGCCAGCAATGCCAGGGCGACCGTCGTTAGCCCGGTGCCGGCGAGGGCGGTGACCTGGGCCAGGAACAAATGGCGATAGCGACGGTGACTCAGCACTTCGAGCATGCGACTCTCCTTGCGGCGTGGCGGTCGGTTACAGGCGGCATGTGTAGTAAAAAGTCAGGGGGATGTGCTGTTGCTTGTCTTGGTAAGACCTTGTGGTGTTCAAATCAATGGAAGATGTAGTACATAAGCCTAGCCTTGACGAGCCTGATGCAACTTATTGTGCCTGCCAGGTGATCGTGGCCTCCAACCCATGTTCAGGACGGTTGCGCAGTTGGAGTGTCGCCTGCTGACGCTGAGCCAGTTCGACGACGATGGAAAGTCCCAGGCCGCTACCGGTGGTGCGTTGGTCGGAGGCGCGACGGAAACGCTCAGTCACCTTCTCGAGCAGTTCGTCGGGGATGCCGGGGCCGCTGTCGCG
>NZ_JARANX010000058.1:0-4433 GCF_029889785.1 Chromohalobacter sp. 48-RD10
CTGCATCCCTCCACCGACACCGCCTGGCAACACGCCAGTGGCATTACCCGCGCCGCACTCCTTGTCGGCCCCGAAGGTGGATTATCTCCCGCCGAAATCGACGCCGCCTACACCGCCGAGTTCGCCGCCCTGACCCTTGGCCCCCGCATCCTGCGCACTGAAACCGCCCCCGTCGTCGCCCTCACGATGTTGCAGCATTACTTTGGCGATTTGGGGTAGTTAGGTCGGCTTCAATAGGTGTGGCCAGCATCGAAGACCTCCCGGAAGATGCGCGGCACGATCACGAACGGAACGGTCGCATGTCCCGTATTATTCTTAACGCCGGGCCTGGATCTAGGTGCTGGCTTGCAAGCCTTCTGGCTCGTTTGCCTGTTGAGCCTGTGCTGTTTTGCCGAGCGCATCGATTAGCCAGTCACGGAATGCGCGTTTACGAGCATCGGAGTCGATAGACGAGGGCGACAGTAGCCAATAAGACGAACCGTCGGCGATGAAGCCCATGGGGGCAACGAGCTCACCTGTCTCAATCTGATCGGCGACCATATAGATCGAGCCCATGGCATAGCCCAGCCCGGCACGCGCAGCTTGGAGACTGAGATAGAAGTGCTCGAATTCGATTTCTCGATCAATGCTCGTGGTCTGTCGAAAGCGAGACCGCCATGGGGTCCATGCCGATGGCCGTGATGCCGTGTGGAGTATCGTCTGCCTTGCGTTGGCTGAAGCCGGCAGCCCAGGCGAAGCTACAACGCCGGTGATTTCATCCGCTACGCGGTAGGTGAAAACGTCTGGGTCCCATTCGAAATCGTCCCGACGTAGCGCCAGATCGATCGAGGTAGCCTGGAAATCCATAGGCCCGCCGGCAGCGAACAGATGGAGCGTGATGTCGGGATGCTGGGCGTAGAAATCTGGCAGTCGGGGTATTAGCCACTGCATGGTGATCGTAGGTTCGCATGACACTACTAACGGCGCGTCGGACGCGGCGGGCTTTTCGAAAGTGGTCAATGCGCTTGAGAGCGTATCGAAAAGGCTCTGACTCACGCGATACAGCTCGGCACCTTTGGTCGTCAGGCGTACTGAATTGTGTTGGCGATCGAAAAGTTGGGCACCGAGCTCTTGCTCAAGATCCCTTATTCGCTTGCTCACTGCGCCGGGCGTTACAAACAGGCGCTCCGCAGCAACTGTCATGTTTTCTGCTCGGGCAACCGCCACGAACACACGCAGCGCATCTAGAGATCTGATCATGCTGTGCTCCTTGCACTCATCCATGGCATGAGAAAAGTTCACGTCTTCGTGTGAAAAGGAATCGTTTCCCAACAAGAGCCTTACTGTCCAATTGTGTATGTGTGCGCTGAATACGTGCTTGCGCATGCCTATGGGTAAGGAGATTAATAGTGTCGACTTTACAAGAAACCACAGCAAGACGTTACTCCACCGATCGCGTATCCCAACGCCTGGATATCGATGATCTATGTTCTGGTTTAGCGCGTCACAATTATCTTTTCCTCGATGGACTGACCACGACCAACATTCTCACCGACCTGCATCAGCATGCACTGTCGGACTGGCGTGAGTTCGCAGCGAGTTGGGGCGACATGCCTCTGGATGGCCACATGGCAGATGGCGGCAGCTACCGCCGGCGGCGACATGCAACGCTTGCGGCCAACGCGGACAGTCCAGAGTGGCATATCAAGGCGCATCAACCACACTACCAAGGGCGTGATTTCAACAGCTTGAACGGTGGGATCGCACGGCATTACGAGCCGATACTGAAAGACATTCTCCACGGTGCGACCATGAGCAGCATTGTCGGCCTCGGGTGCCGGATGTTCAGCCGTCTCGCGCCCTACTATCCGTGGCACATCGAGCTACACCAGTTTCGCATCGAGTCAAATGCAGAATTCGTGGGCAAACCGACCCCAGAGGGCGTCCATCGTGACGGTGTGAACTTCGTGATCATGGCGATGGTGGATCATAGCAATATGACCAACGCCGAATCGACGATCTATGACCTCGACCAGAATCCGCTGAAGTCGTTCACGCTGAATGCGCCGCTCGATCTTGCGATAGTCAATGACGAGCAGGTATTTCACGGAGTATCACCCATCCAGCCCAGCGATACAGCAGCACCCGCTGTCCGTGATGTTCTGATCGCTACGTTTCGCAAACAGTTCTAAGGAGAGCTGCGGCGCTCGGCCGACGAGCGCCGCATACTTGAATTTATGATCGACCTTGACTACCTGCCGCTACTCGGCACAGTGACATTGATCGCCGTCGGCATGGCCATTAGCCCTGGCCAGGATTTCGCATTGGTTAGTCGCAACGCGATGATTTATTCACGACGTGCCGGCCTCTTATCGAGTGTTGGCATAGCAACTGCTGTATGGCTACACGTGGCGTATTGCGTGACCGGTGTTGCCCTGCTCATCACTAACTTCCCCCAGGTCTACTCCATGATCCGGTGGGTTGGAGCGGCCTATCTTGTCTATCTCGGCGTGAAAAGCCTTCTGGCATCTACTTCACCACAGGTAGCCGCTGATGCTGATCAACGTGACATCACAGATCGCTCGGCGTTCGGATCCGGCTTTCTATGCAATGCTTTGAATCCGAAAACGACGCTGTTCTTCTTGAGTATTTTCACCCAGATCATTCAGCCTTCTACACCGATTGCCGTTCAAATCCTGTGCGGTCTGATCATCTCACTAGCGCATCTTGCCTGGTTTGGCGGTGTGGCCTTCTGGCTCTCGACGCCGAGGTTCTTGTCGGCCATCTGGCGCCTCAAGCCCTGGATAGAACGCGTCTTGGGTCTGATCTTGATCGGAGTCGCTACACACATGGTCTTGCAGTAGACCCGAGTTGAACCCGCTCAAAAGGAAATAGGGGCTGGTCCCCAAAAGCGCGCGGAAGTCCCGGGAGAGCGTCCAGCGCTCCTGTCCCGATACCGACTCTAAATCATCTAGTATGACGCCCTCGATTCGGTGTGCGTCTAGGTAGGCCCTGACCCGGCTTGCAGCTTGGTAGTCCAGGGTCAACCTGGTGCGGGAGACTCGAGTGTCGCTGCTGGCTTCTAGTGCGGCGGCTAAATCGGCGATGCCGTCATTTTCCTCAAGGGCATCAAGCGGCGCTTCGAGAGAGAACAATAAGGATCGCACCGCGACCGACAAGCGCGGGTCCGTCGAGACGCCGCCGGTAACATACGGCAGCGTTTTACCACCGAGCGCGGATTGGACCAGAGACGGGGCAATATAAAGCATTCGGTAATAAAAGCCACGCTCATCGCCAGCATGCCCATCGTGGGCCTCATCCGGGTGAAGCACCATCACTGTACCGGGTAGACTGTGTCGGTGATCACGACGGTAGTGGAAGCTTTGAATTCCACCCAAGGTAATGCCGATCGCGAAGGTGTCGTGCCGGTGCATGCTGTAGGTGTGACCCTGGAAACGAGCCTCGATCCGCTCGATTCTTGAGGACGGTGCGACAATGCACCAGTCTCTAGCAGGACCTTTCAAGGTGACTCTCCAAAAGATAACGCCGATCCTTCAAGAGTATCGCCAACTGTGCCGGGTGCCGAAGTTCCTTCTCCCCTGTTGACCCATGCCTTCGCGGCCAGCGCCTGTATGAGCAATGGGGGCGCAGTTTCTTATGCTCCCCGCTAGCGTGACAAAAGAGCATTTGTAGTCACTTAAAGACAAGGGAAGCATCATATAACACAGCGTGTGACCTGATGCTGAGTGACGTTTCATGGTGATATGGAGGTGTATGGGCTATCTATCTCATTTTGTCATTGGTGGTGCTCTGGGAGCTCTAAGTTGGGCCGTTTGCCCAGTAGTATCGGGTCACTTCGAGCCCTTCGATACGCTGCTCGGGTTTATCATTGGGCAAGCATTGATGCTCATCTTCGCCATCTATACCGGCTGGACGAAAAGGTTGATATTTCTCTTCCTGTTGGTGGCGGGTATGTATGTGGGGCAAAACGTGTATGCCTATATATTCAGCCCTGCGTTTGGTTCCAGCGATACGCGGGAATGGTTCCTGCTGGGGCTCGTGACAAGCGTATTCCTCTGCATCCTTCCCCTCGTTGGTGGTGGCGTGGCCAGGTGGCTTGCTGTGTGCTCGCAACATGCCCGTAAGTAAGTGATCAACAGGCTGCCGCTGCTCTAGGCGCCTTGCCTGGTGACGCAAGGCGCGTCCAACAGATCCTTACTACTGCACTATCGGTGCCGACTGAGGAAATCGATCAACGCTTCGAGCATCGCCAGCGAGGAGCGGACTCAGTGCTCGCCAAGGAGCCGCTGCAGCCGGATTTTCCCACGGTCATGAACTCTGAATCCTGGATTCATAGAATAACCGCAGCACTTTGGACCGCCAGGTAGAGGAAGGAGGGCCAGCGCCGGTACCCTCTCGACTTTACCGACCAAAGTGAAGCAGAGAATGGGATA
>NZ_JARANX010000059.1:0-4222 GCF_029889785.1 Chromohalobacter sp. 48-RD10
ACACCCGAGCCCTCCCCGATGCTAACCCTCGCATCACGTTAGCTCCCTGCGTATTCCCCGCCTACGGGCGGGGCTTTTTCTCGTCACCAGCACAACGGCGAGCGCCTGGTCTTCCGGTCGCTGGTTTTTGTGCTGCCCGCTACCCGGAGGCAGCCATGCAGATCTACCTACCTGTTCGACGTCATTGCCGATGCCGCATCTGTGGCGCCCGCCAAACGAAGCCCAGACACCCGGACGATTACGTGCGTGGACCACGATGCCGCAACTGTCACCGGGTCAATACTCTTCGGATCGACAAATGGGCCGACTCGAAACCGTGGCGGCGCCACACGTGTACTTGCGACGGCTATCACTTCCCGCACCGGCGCTGCTCGCTCTGGTGCCACCACAACCCCGCTTACCCGGTCGACGAAGACCGGCGGCTTTTTGCCTAACCAGGATACGTCACCGGAAGGATAGCCCTGCACCTAACTTGCATATAATATGCAACAAAGCTCCATAAGAAATATTGCCATGCCAATCAACATCGACAAATTACTGCGCGTCGTCGCGAACCCGAGCCGCGCTTACATCCTCGATATGCTTGAGTCCCGCGGCGAAATGAGCGTTACCGACATCAACGCAAAGCTGGACCTATCGCAATCGGCCCTTTCGCAGCACCTCAAGCCGATGCGTGAGGCTGGCGCTGTAGAGATCCGGCGCGCCTCGCAAACGATTTATTACCGCATCGCTGATCACCCTGCGCTGCGAGAGCTTGTCGAATGGCGGCGACGACACCGCTGCTAGAAAAAGCAAATACAGTCTGCGTTGAGATCATCATGCTGACGCCCCCTCGACGGGAGTGTGAAGCGACACCGGCGCGCTGTGGCTAAGGCCTGAGCGCACCGGCGAGGGGGTGGAAGTTGAGACGTTGCTAATTAGGCCTTTTCAGCAAATGTCTGGATGCGACCGCAACTTACAAAGAACGGACTGATTTTCTTATTGGCTTGAGGAACCCACAGCATCCTGAACTCGACCTGATCGGCATATTGGTCTGGGGTTTTTATGAATGCAATATGTCTTGGATCAGATTGAAGTGAGACCTGTAGTCGCTCTTTGTACTCTACGCGCCCCATTCCCGAATAACTCAAAGAGTGGCTTTTCTGTATCTCTTTCGTGATCCGCTGGAACAGGGTTTGGGGATGGATGACCCTGACCCCATGCTCGCCGAAGGTACCCGAGGCAAAGCCTGCGGTATTATTCATCGTGAAGCACAAGACAAAAGCATCAGTCATTTTGGTATGCGCTGTATTGTTCGAAATGGAGAGCTCTGTTTTCGCTCCCCCCACCCCTTCGACTTTAACCCCTATGCGCTCAGCCACGTAGCGCACTGCAGGGTTGTCAGCGGCACCTTTTATATCTCCGCTCTTGTAGGTCCAGGTGCCCTCGCCCTTGTCGCCCCTCCTTGGATCTTCATAACCGCGGCAAGCCTCTAGGGTGCTTACTCTGATGCGGCCTTCCAAGAAATCTGCTGCATGAAATGCAGAATCAAAGAATCGATAAATGCTGAACATAGTTTCTACGCCTGGATAGCTTCATCGAGATTAACTCAACAGGCGCGACTGTATAAAGCGGCAGGCCACCGACCGGTGGCTTTATTATTTTCATAAGGAGGAATCATGCGACTCATCGACCAGCTACTAAGCCATCCGCTTTTCGAAGAGCAATGCATTAAACGCATCCTTGAGCCGCTTGGGTTCGAGGTTCACGCCGAGTTCCAGGAAACACCGGATCGCGATGAAGAGCCGGAGAATACGGAGCGTTTCGAGGCCAGCCCGGAGGCCTACATGGCGGCGATATCGTTCAAGGTTCCGGACGGCTTCACCGAGCTTACCCGCTTCGATACCGAAGACTGCGAAATCGTCATGGTTGCGGTGAAGCCCGCCAACGCCCTCGCCGAGATACTGATGGCACGAGAGGAAACAGTTGAGCCGCTGGCAACCATCGCCCGCGAACGACGCCACCAGGACGAGGGAGGCAAGCCTTGAATCCAACGCACACACACCGCCAGCACGGCGGGCGCTTCACCTGGGTAGGCGAGCAGCAAGGCGGCGGTGCGCTCGAGGGGCAGACGCTTGTCTGCTACCTCGAGCTCGACAAGGACCTGAAAAGCATCACCACCCTGGAAGACTGGCGCCAGCACTGGCGAAAGATCGAGCCGGATGATTGCACCGTCTGCATGGGCACCGGACGCGACAGCATCAAGGGCAACGCCGCCAAACCCTGCGGCGGCTGTTACGGCCTCGGCAAAGTGCGAGCAAGCGGAGAGGCGCCAGCCGGCATGTGGCAGTTGGCCGAGATTGCCGGTGGCATTATCGCCCGCCAGCGCCAGGAAATCGGGCGACTACGCCAAATCGAGGCAATGCCCGAGGTGCGCGAAATACTGGATAAGAAGCGCGACGCGCAGAACGACACCATCGCTCGACAGGAACAAAAGTGGCGTGCCGGACGCGGGCACGGCCCAGGTGGACAGCGAGTAACAGGAGATTGAGATGGCGACAGGTAAACTGATGGATCTGGATCAATGGCGGCGCGCCCGTTTTGCCGGTGACCCGCCGTCAGAGACGACAATACGTCGCTGGTGTCGCGAAGGCCATGTGCCTGCAAAGAAGATCGGTGGGACCTGGTTCGTTGACTTGGACGCGGAGCGTCGGCAAACCGGCAACGAGCTGGCTGACCAGGTGTTGGGAACGATGGGAGTCTGATATGGCTGCACGGCCAAGAAAACGAAAAGGCAAGGGCTTAGAGCCAAATCTATACGAGCGCCGGGGCTACTTCACCTATCGCAACCCTGTTGAAGGCACCTGGCACGGCATGGGGCGGGATCGCGCTAAGGCGCAGGATGCCGCCCGCATCCTCAATGCCAGACTGATGCAGGGTGCCGACTATGTAGCCCGCGTCATGGGCGAAGAAGGCATCACTTTAGGCTACGCCATCGATGCCTGGCTCAAGGAGCGCGTGGACGACCATCCCAAGCACAGCGTCAGCACCAAGAAGAACAAGCATTACCGCAGTGGCCGCATCAAGCGTGACCGTGGCGAGACGCTACTCTCGCAAATCGACGTGAAATGGTGCGCCATGTACCTGGACGAGAACTTCAAGGGCGACCCGTATGTGCAATACCGGGCCGTCCTATCGCAGATCTTCAATTTCGCCCAGACCAAGGGATGGATTGATGATAACCCCGTCGCCCCGACCCGAAAGAGCGATGAATCCTATACTGTGAAGCGTAAGCGCCTCACCGTCGATCAATTCAAGGCCATACATGCACAGGCCGAGCCCTGGTTCCAGGTCGCCATGGAGCTCGCTCTATTGTGCCTCTTCGGCCGCGCCGAGGTGTCGTCTGCCCGCTACGATCATATCGAAGGCGGCACCCTGCATTACATCCGCCAGAAAACCCGGGAGCGAAGCAAGAGCGCCTACGTGGCAATCGGCTTAACCCCTGCCATCGAGGATCTGATAGGTCGGTCTCGACTACTGCCTCCAGTGTCGCCATTCATCGTGCACCGCGCACCTGATCGTGGACGGCGCCCGGGCAAGTCGAAGACGCACTGGTCGCAAGTGACGCCGGATATGCTATCGCGCACCTTCGCCAAGCACCGCGCCAACGTGCCGAGCATTGCCGCTTTACCTGACGCAGCTCAACCCACCTTCCACGAGATCCGTTCGCTTGGATCGCGGCTACTTGAGCTCAAGGGCGTAGAGGTAGGTGATATCCAGGTTCTGATGGGGCATGCCGAAGAAGAGATGACCCAGCACTACCTGGATGGACATGGCACCCGGTGGCAGCAGGCTAAGGGCAACCCCTTCTCAATGGCCGACCTCCTCGCTCAAAACTAGCGTGTAACGTCTTGTTTTATAATGGTCGTGATGCCTGAATCTGCCGCCCCTTCGAAAGCTACTTTTCCCCATACCCATCAATAGGTTATACCGCCACCCGGCGTAGAAATGGGGTTGCAGAGGTCGCTGGTTCGAATCCAGTCGCTCCGACCAAAAGATTGAAGAAAAACCGCCGCTTATAGGTCAACTATAGCGGCGGTTTTTCGTTGTGTTAGCATCATGGTGATGATTTGCCTGGAACACTCGTCAGCATGACGAGTCCCACGTTCGGTTACTGCAATTCCAGCGAGGTCCAACACATGCTGCATGACGCTATTGAGATACGGAAAATCGCCGGCCCCGA
>NZ_JARANX010000006.1:0-228913 GCF_029889785.1 Chromohalobacter sp. 48-RD10
TATCCCATTCTCTGCTTCACTTTGGTCGGTAAAGTCGAGAGGGTACCGGCGCTGGCCCTCCTTCCTCTACCTGGCGGTCCAAAGTGCTGCGGTTATTCTATGAATCCAGGAGTAAAGACGGCTACGAATCACGGGCCATCTCTATTTCCAGTTCACCCAACGGCTGGTATATCGGGGGGAACATTCTCTTCGGCGGCCTCATTGGCTGGTTGATCGTGGATCCACTGACGGGCTCCATGTATACACTGAGCCCCGATGAGATCAACAGTACTTTGGGGGAGAGTGTAGCCCAGCGTGAGGGCTCTAAAGAGCTAAATCTGGTCCTTCTCAAGGACGTCCCAGACAACTTGCACGACGATATGCAGCTCTTGGGCCAGATTTAAACCAACCTCAGTTGGGGTCGCGTTTACGCGGCCCCAACACCTCCTTCCCCATTCCCCGACGAACATATCGTTCCGGTGCCGAACTGCGACACCCATTGTCGCTTCTTACCTCGATACTCCTTGCATACACTTCAATGTGCATAGGAGTTCGGTATGCGTAAGGGACTGGTGACGCTGCTGGCGCCGTATACCGCACGCAAGAAAGTGAATACCGAAGATAACCAGGACAAGTATTGAAGGATGAGAAACTCGCACGGTGGACAACTACTCAGCGTCACATTGCCGGACGATCAGCAGACACTCTGGTGGCTGAAAGGAATGGGCGCCCATGTCGAGATCCCGGCATCCAGTACCTGGCATGAAGAAAGACGCGACGATGCCCGCCGGATTCTGGCGTAATCATCCTTGGAAGCACCCATGGAAGCCGAGACGTAGCATCCTGCCATTTCAGTACATATTCTTAATAAAAAGTATCAAATCTTACGGATACCCATTAAAAAGCCGGCTCATCATGAGCCGGCTTCTTTTCTGTGCGATCTTCAAAATCGCTGGGGCATCGACAGCTTAGAAGCTGTAGAGAGCACCCACGGAAACACCGTCACCGAAGTCGTTTTCACGATCATACTGTGCGTACTCAACGAAGGTATACATCGCCGGTGACAGGTTGTAGGTGGCACCCACGACGAATTCGTTGAAGCTGTCATCGCCGTTATAGGTACCGTCAGCGTCAGTAAT
This sequence comes from Chromohalobacter sp. 48-RD10, assembly GCF_029889785.1. Classification (NCBI taxonomy): domain Bacteria; kingdom Pseudomonadati; phylum Pseudomonadota; class Gammaproteobacteria; order Oceanospirillales; family Halomonadaceae; genus Chromohalobacter; species Chromohalobacter sp. 48-RD10. The sequence goes on from NZ_JARANX010000006.1 coordinate 1,119, forward strand.
GGTATGGCCACTCTCGGTATCTGTATAGCCAGACGGGTTGGCTACAGCAGCGACTTCTTTGTCGGCGTCGACGCGCTGATAGGAACCGTAGACATCACCGAAGCCGTAGCCATAACGAGCGCCCAAGGCATAACGCATGATGTCGCCGCTTTCACCGCCATAATCGACGTCGGTGTTTTCGACCTTGGCGGAAACACGCAGTGAGTCCATGGTGTACTGCGCGTTCAGACCATAAGCCTTGGCTTCGATGTCATTACCGTTATCATCAGTGCTTTCAAGCGAGTAATTGTCGAGATCATCATAGACAGCCGCGACGGAGAACGCACCCGCAGTATATTTCAGACCACCGAAGAAGGAAGCATTCGAACCTTGGTTCTCGTAGCTTCCATCAAAGTCATCACTACCACCGAATTCATCTTCGGCATCACCCTTGTACTGCGTACCGACAGCGAATTGCAGGCCCCCCAGTGACGGCGAGACATACTGAAGTTTGTCACCTTCACGATCATCGGCAGCGTTCAGACCGTAGTCTTCACCATAGGCATTGCCCAAATCGGATGTGGAGTCAGTAACGTCGAAGTATTCGTAGTTGGAGACCGGATCTTGGATCCAGTCGTCGATCAACGGATCCCAAGTACCGATACGGGCATCACCGAAGTTACCCTTCAAGCCCAGGTAGGCCTGGTCAGTAGTCTCTAGACCACCTTCGCTCTGCTCATCAGCGTTATGCTCGAATTCGGCCTTGAAGTAGCCGGTCAGGCCCGGATTGATGATGTGCTGACCGGAGAAGCCGACGGTAGAGCCGTTGTCGAACAGCTCGTCTTCGGAGCTGCCGTCAATATTATCTACAGACTTGTAGGCAATCTGGATGTTGCCGTACAGGTCGAGCTGTGTGCCGTCTTGATTGTAGATGGTGGCAGCCTGTGCAACACCAGCGGAGGCGCCCAGGGCACCGGCAACGGCAGTCGCTAAGAGTGTCTTTTTCATCGCGATAAATTCCTTAACTAGCTTACTGTTCGATCGTGTCTGCAAATGCAGTCGGCTTTAGGCTCGGCTTGTTTATTCAGCGGTTTGCCAAAGCAAGACCGCGACGAGTCCGTAAAGCCTTGTTGTTATCCAATGCTCGCAAGGAAACCATATACCGGTCTTTTGGAGAACGCAACAAGAAAAAAACACTGTTTTCCTTCCGCGCTTCCTGTCGATTCGGTCAAGATCATCTCCCCGTGAGCCGGCCCTGAAAGGCCTGAAAGCCACTTTACGCCACCAATATGACATTGGCATGACGCCAGCGACGTACTCATCTTTACGATTCAAGGCTCTCTCTGGCAAGGGGCAATCCGCCATAAAGACAAGTTTTACTACAAAAGTCGCATAACACGAAGATAATCCCCATCCGATGCTGACAAACATGGCAAGAAAAAAGGGGCTTGTGCCCCTCTTTTTCAATGCTTTCAGCCTACGGTCATCGACCGTGCTTGGCGAGCAACTGGCTCAACTTGCGCTCTAGCTGCTCGGACTCCTGGCGCTCGTTGTGCTGTTTCTGCTGTTTTTTCTGCTTCTTCGTGAGTTCATCGAGCTGCTTGCGGGCATGACGTTCCTCGCCCTCGGTCACGGTGCCTGCCGCCTGGCCGTCGAGATCTACCCGCACCGCATCGGCACGTACCGCCTTGAGGTAGCGCGGCAAGTGCACGTAGCACGCCAGGGCGCGACGCACGAGCTTCTCCGGCCAGGGCTCGCGCGCGACCAGGTCGAGATGAATGCCCGTCTTGAGCGGCTGAGTGTGCCCCTTGAAGAAGGTTTCCGGATAGCGCTGGTACCACTGTGCCAGCAACGACTGGGGAGAAGGCGGCTCATGTTCCGCGCCCAGTGCCAGGTGAGCCTGCGGGGTCTTGCTCTCCGCATGGCCGGCGTCCTTGCTGTGATCGTCTGACGAGGAGGCAGAGGCGGAAGACGCATGATCTCCGGTGACTTTTCCCGCCGACCGACGCGGACCACGAAATGCGATGGGTCCCAACCCCCTAGCTTTCGCGCCAGCGTCGGGCAACTCCGCCTGGGTAGCGGGTGTCTCGGTCTCGTCGGGCTCCAGCTCGGCAAGCGCCAGGAGGCGCTCACGCAGGGCACGGTTTTCCGACTCGAGCGCCGCTACCTGCCCACGAGCGGCCTCGAGATTGGCCCGACAGGCCTCGGCTTGATGTTCCAATGCCCTGAACAGGGCGTCTGCGTGGTCGGTCAGCAAGACGTGCACTCCCTGATTGCCTTGAACGAACGCTGGGCCTCGAATCGTCTAAGTATCGATATCATATCGACACGGTAGACAGGCCCGGCCCATGCGGGCTACCGGGTAAGTCTGTGCCAGCTTCGCCGCGCTGGCAACCTCACCGCCGCTCGTAATGCACGAACGTGTAGTCGGGCTTGCCGTCGCCGCTCTGCCCGGGCACGCGTTCGGTTTCCTTCCAATGCACCGTGTCGAACGCGGGAAACCAGGCGTCGCCATCAACGTCCAGATCGACTTCCGTCAGATACAAGCGCGAAGCACAGGCCAGGGTCTGGGTAAATATCTCACCACCGCCGATCACGCAGATATCCTCGACACCCTCGATAATGGCGTGGCTATCGGCCATCTCGAGAGCACTGGCCAGATCATGGCACACGCTGATTCCGTCATGGAAATAGTCACGATCACGCGTGACAACGATATTCAGGCGTCCCGGCAACGGTCGACCGATGGACTCGAACGTCTTGCGCCCCATGACCAGCGGTTTGTTCATGGTCACACTCTTGAAGAACTTGAGGTCTTCCGGCAGGTGCCACGGCATTTTGTTATCGACACCGATGACACGTTCGCGCGACATCGCCGCCACCAGGGCGATGGGCACCACCGTATCGACATAGGCGTTCGTGGGCTCGCTCATATGGCGACCTCCGCCTTGATATGCGGGTGGGGATCATAATCCTCGATGGCGATATCCTCGAAGGTAAAATCGAACACATTCGTGATTTCGGGATTGAGCACCAGGCGCGGGCGTGGACGCGGCGCGCGACTCAATTGAAGGCGCGCCTGATCGAGATGATTGAGGTAGAGGTGTGCATCGCCCAGGGTATGAATGAACTCGCCCGGCGCCAGGCCGCACGCCTGCGCGATCATCTGCGTGAGTAGCGCGTAGCTGGCAATGTTGAATGGCACCCCAAGGAAGATATCGGCGCTGCGCTGGTAAAGCTGGCACGACAACCGGCCATCGGCGACATAGAACTGAAACAAGGCATGGCATGGTGGCAGCGCCATGTCATCGACCAGCGCAGGGTTCCAGGCGGAGACGATCAATCGGCGCGAATCGGGGTGACGCTTGATCTGCTCGATGACATTGGCGATTTGATCGACATGCCCCCCATCCGGACGCGGCCAACTGCGCCACTGATAGCCGTAAACCGGCCCCAGGTCGCCGTTCTCGTCGGCCCATGCATCCCAGATACGGACATTATTTTCCTTGAGATAGGCAATATTGGTGTCACCGCGCAGGAACCACAGCAACTCATGGATGATGGAGCGCAAGTGGAGCTTCTTGGTGGTTACCAGCGGGAAGCCGTCGGCCAGGTCGAAGCGCATCTGATGACCGAAAACGCTGCGCGTCCCGGTCCCGGTGCGGTCACTTTTTTCCACGCCATTGTCGAGCACATGGCGCATCAAATCGAGATAAGGCTGCATGTCATCCGAACGTTGAACGATGAAGGCGCGGTAATGCCGCGCCGGAATTGGACACCTGGCCGCTCACGCTGCCGACGGCGCTTCACGCGCGTCGTCGACGGGCTGCCGACGCGACCAGACCATCAAGGCGATACCGGCCAAAGCCATGGGGACGGTCAACAGCTGGCCCATGGTCAGCCAGCCGAAGGCGATGAAACCTAGCTGTGGGTCGGGCTGACGCACGAATTCGACCGAGAAGCGAAACACCGCGTAAAGCAACAGAAACAAACCGGATATCATACCACGCCGACGCGGCTGGCTAGAGACCCACCACAGCACGACGAACATCACCACGCCTTCCAGCGCGAACTCATAAAGCGGCGAGGGATGACGTCCCTCAGGGCCGAGACCGGGATACACCAGCGCCCAGGGCACGTCGGTCACACGCCCGGGTAATTCATGATTGATGAAGTTGCCGATGCGTCCGGCTCCCAGGCCGATCGGCACCATCGGTGCCACGAAATCGGTCAATTGGAAGAACGCCAAGCGATGCTTGCGCGCAAACAAGCCAGCGGCAATCAAGACACCCACCAGGCCACCATGGAAGCTCATGCCGCCATCCCAGACTTGGAAGATCCATAATGGATTGTCCATCAGGCGTTCGAAACCATAGAAGATCGCATACCCTATGCGCCCGCCAAGCACGACACCCAGCGCGCCATAGAACAGCAAGTCGCCGATATCGTCCGCCTTGAGACCGATGCGAGCGGCGCGCTTGCGCCCCAGCCACCAGGCCCCCACGAAACCAATGACATACATCAGCCCGTACCAATGCACCTTGAGGGGCCCCAAGGCGATGGCGATGGGGTCGATATCAGGGTAACTGAGCATGCGTTCTCCTTGCATACGTTCTGGGCGACGTGGGCCCGACACCTTACGACAACCGCTGCCGAGCGGCAACGACGCATAGCACCGGCTACGTCTCGGACGCCTCGCCTCTGCCCACCCAACGGCGCACCATCGCGACCAGGTCGCCGGGGCGGTAAGGCTTGGCCAGGCAGTCATCCATGCCCGCCTTCAGAAAGGCGTCTCGACTGGCTTCGGTGACATTGGCGGTCAACGCCACCAGCACGCTGGCATGCCGCCGCGCCAGACGACGCTCCAAGCGACGCCAGCGGCGACTGGTTTCCATGCCATCGAGGGTCGGCATATAGATGTCCATGAAGACCAGATCGAACGCCTGACGCTCGGCCAGCGCCAGCGCTTCCTCACCATTCGTAGCGGTCTCGACATGACAGCCCTGACGCTCGAGCACGCTACATGCCAGCAGCGTATTGACAGGGCCATCATCGACGATCAGCACCCAGGGACGAGTATCGCTTGAATCCGCCTCGGACGCCGGCTTGTCCTCCGCCAGGGTATCGAGCAATAGCATGGCATCTTCCAGGCGTCGTCGCAGCGCCTCCCTCTGCAGTGGGGAATGCGGCGCCTCGGTCCCGGGAAGCGAGGTCAGCGTTTTAACGCAGGCCTCGAGTTCCTGGCGCAGATGCGACAGATAGCCCGTCTTGAGGCGCGCATCTTCGCGCGCCTGGTCACGGGCCAGACGCAAGCGGTGCAAGGTCTCCCCGGTCTCGGTCTGGTCGATCAACGCCCAGACGGAGTGTTCATCACGTACGACCAGGCATTCGAGGCGATATTCTCGCGTTCCTCCCCCGGTATCGGTAACCCGCACCCGGCGCCGTTGTTCATCGACGAGTCGCGGTTTCAACCACTCGGCCAGCAGAATGTCGCGCAACGCCTCAGGACGCTCGCCGAGCAATCGCGCCAGGGAGGGATTCAGGGTCACAATGGCATCGCCCTCGGTCAGCAAGGCCGGTAGTTGCAGGGTATGGAGCCAGGCGGGCATGTCCCAGACATAGTCCGGTGCGCGCGCCCCCAATTGCGGCTCGAGACGCGTCAACAGGGCATTCAAGGTGGTCGGCGAGACAGCAGTGATGTCGGGCGTATCGTCCTGCGGATGGGGGAGCCAACCGGCGATCCGGCCCAGCGCGGCCCGCCAGGCATCCTCCTCGCGCTGCAACCGCCAATAGAGCACGGTCACGAAGCCCGCAAAAATCAGCACATTGCCGAGGATCAAGCCGATACTCAGCCATGGCAGTGCCTGCTGCCAGGCACTATCGTCAGACAGACTTAGGCGACTTACCAACCGCCACCCGGTGCCGGGGAGCGTGTCCCAGATCAACGCCCGGCGCCCCTCTTCCAGCCACTGCATCCCATAACGCCCCGCGGCATCCGGCAACACGCGGGAAGCATCATCGCGCATCAAGGCATTCCCGGCGCCGTCGACCAACCAGTGCTCCCCAGTGTTGCCCGTCTCATCACGAATCAAACGCTTCAACCGTGGCAGGGAAATTTCCATACCCACCCGCGCAAGGTAACGTTCGTTCCACACGACATCGCGGGTGGCAACCAAGCGTCCTGATGGCGTTTGGGCTCCAATCCACCAGGTTACGTTTTCCGCATCGTCAGAGACGCGTTTTCGCTGATAAGGAGGAAGGTCACTATCGATATTATCCTGCGACTCGGAGACGCTGAAATCGCGCATGCCCACCGGCAATACAAAGAGGCGAGTGACCAAGACATCCGTGCCATCATAATCATCGAGCAGCCTCGTCAACAGCCGCTCGGTATCGTCGTGCGACAGCACGGCCGGCAGTACCGGAGAGACACTCGGGGAAGTCGAGGTATTCTCGTCCATCGACTGCAGAATGCGCCGCGAGCCACGCGCAAGCATCACAAGATGCTGCTGCTGGGCGGTCAAGCGAGCGTCCAACTGGCGTGCGTAGACACTATGCGAGGCCTGCAGACGCGCCAGCGCATCTTCCGATTCACGACGATCACTCGCCTGCCAGATCAACGCTCCGGCGCCCAGGCACACCAGCGTGAAGCCTATCTCGGCCAGCAACAGCGGCCACAGCAACGCTTTCCAGCGCGAACGATGGGGGCTCGAAGGAGTCGCGGCTTTGTGCATTCCCTACCCTGCTCGTGACGATGCAGCGAGTGTACGCGCTCGCTTACCGACTGTCATGGCACGTGCGGGCCTCGGCATGGCGCGTTACGCTGGCGCCATCATCTTCGCGATAGCGACGTCCACGAAAGCCTTTGTCGAGAGAAATATGACATGTGTTTGATCGTCTTCGACTGGCGCCCAGGCAGCGACACGCCCCTGCGTCTGGCCGCCAACCGCGATGAAACTCACACCCGCCCAACACGAGCGCTGGCCGTATGGCCGGACGCACCAGCCCTCGTCGGCGGTCGTGATCTGCGTGCCGGAGGCACTTGGTTGGCGGCATCGCAAACGGGACGCTTCGCGGCAGTGACCAATGTCCGCGACGCGCACGCTAAAGCGCCGCCCTCACGACCCAGTCGAGGCACCCTGCCTTACCAGGCACTGACGCACGAAACACCGCTCGCCTGGCTCGAGTCCCTCGTGGCGAGCGAGGCACAGACCTATGACTGGTTCAATCTGCTCTACTGCGACGGCGTCACGCTACTCCACGTTCACCATGGTCCGGCAGGCACGACGCTCTCCCAAGTCTCGCCCGGCGTGCACGGACTTTCCAATGCCACCCTGGATACGCCGTGGCCGAAAGTGGTCCGCGCTCGGGACGGCTTCGCACGTGCACTGAAGCAGCCCCCTTGGCAGGCGCCCGCGCTGGACACGATGCACGATACCCGGTCAGCGCCGACACTGGACCTACCGGATACCGGCGTGGGCATGGAAATGGAAAGTTTCCTGTCACCGATCTTCATTCGAGGACAGCGCTACGGCACCCGCGCCACGACACTCGTGGAATGGCGCCCCACCAGCATTGAATTGCAGGAATCGCGCTTCGGCCCGAACGGCGCCGCGCATGGCAGCCGCTGGCATTCACTCGCCTTGGCGGGCGTCACCCAGTCCTGACGAACCATTCTAACCAAGTGTAGAGTGCACTCTGCCAAGACTCAGTCGTCGGGAGGCAGCAAATGGGCCAGCTTCCACTCACCCATTCGTCGACGCAGGTGTGCTCGCACCGCCGCAGTAGTGGGCAACGCCAGCGTTTCATCGAGCAACGTCCGCGCGTCTGCGAGAGAAACACGCCGGATCGCCGCGCGCACGCGAGACAAACTAGGGGCATTCATGGAGAGCGCCTCGAAGCCCATGCCCATCAGCAGCATGGCGCCAGCGGGGTCGCCGGCCAGTTCACCGCATACCGAGGCTGGCACCTGCAAGCGTCGCGACTCGATGGCAAGATGCGATAAGGCGCCCAGTACGGCAGGGTGGCAGGCATCATAGAGGCTCGCTACACGCGGATTATTGCGATCCACCGCCAGCAGATATTGGGTGAGATCGTTACTGCCCACCGAGAAGAAATCGACGCGGGCGGCCAGCGCATCGAGCTGATAAAGCGTTCCCGGCACCTCGATCATTACGCCGACCTGGGGACGCGCCAGCTTGACGCCCTCCTCGGTCAGTTCCCGATGGGCCCGGTCGATGAGCTTGAGCGCGGTATCGACTTCTTCGATGCTCGAGATCATCGGCAACAGGATGCAAAGGTTATCGAGCCCCACTGAGGCGCGCAGCATGGCGCGCAACTGGACCATCAACACTTCCGGGTGATCGAGCGTCACACGGATCCCGCGCCATCCCAGAAAGGGGTTGGCCTCGTCGATGGGGAAGTACGGCAGGTCCTTGTCGCCACCGATGTCCAGCGTGCGCATCACCACCGGCAACGGCGCGAAACTTTCGAGCTGATCGTGGTAAAGCCGCGTCTGTTCCTGCTCGCTAGGGAAGCGCTCGTTCATCATGAATGGCACTTCGGTGCGATAAAGGCCCACGCCGCTGACCCGCGACTTGAGCGACGCTACCGCATCCACGGCCAGCCCGGTGTTGACCATCAAGGGTATGTGGTAACCGTCGGAGGTCTCGCTGGGGCGATCCTGTTCATGCTCAAGCACCTCGCTGAGGGCCTTCTCCTCGGCGATCAAGGTCTCATAATGGTGCTCACGCTCAGCATCGGGGCGCACGAACAGGCGACCGCGATGGCCATCGAGAATCGCCCGTGCGCCGTTGAGCCTCGGCAAGGGTAGATCGACCATCCCCAGCACGGTCGGAATGCCCATTGCGCGCGCCAGAATAGCGACATGCGAGGTGCTCGAACCGCGAATCGACACCAGCCCCACCAACTTGTCGCGCGGCACCTCACCCAGCGATGCCGCACTCAACTCATCGCCGATCAAGATAGTCTGCTCGGGGTAAGTATCCGGCGTGCGCGGGCTGTCCTCCTGCAGATGGGCGAGCACGCGGCGCCCCAGATCGCGAATGTCGGCGGCTCGCTCGCGCAAGTAGTTGTCGTCGACACGCTCCAGATATTGCACATGACGCTTGACCACATCGGCCAGGGCGCCGGGTGCCCACTGACCTTCGCGGATGCGCTTCTCGACCTCTTGGCCCAGTGCCGCGTCGCCCAGCATCTGCTGATAGGCATCGAATAGCGCCACCTCCTGCGCCGAGATACGCTTGACCAAGCGTGCCGCCGCGACGCCGATCTCCTTGCGAACATTGGCGATCGCTTCGTGCAGGCGGGTAACTTCGAACTCGATATCGGTGGGAATCAGATCCGGCACGCTATTGAGATCCGCCGGCGGCATCAGTACCACCAGTTCTCCCGACGCCATACCAGGCGATGCCGCGACCCCCGAAAACATCGCCTGGCTATCGGCTTGGGCCAGCCGGGTCAGTGTCCCTGTCGCCATGGCGTGCGCCAGAACACCAGCCAATTGCGCAGCCATGGTAACCAGAAACGCCTCATCGCCTTCATCGAAACGCCGCATGGCCTGCTGCTGGACGACCAGCACGCCGAGCATGCGGCGCTGATGGATGATCGGCACACCGAGGAAACTCGAGAAACGTTCCTCGCCCGTCTCGGCGAAATAGCGGAAATAAGGGTGCGAAGGTGCATCTTCGAGATTGAGCGGTTCCTCGCGTTGTCCCACCAGCCCGACCAACCCCTCGCCGAGCCCCATGCTCACCTGCCCCACCGCTTCGCTGTGCAGGCCCAACGTATCCATGAGCACCAGGCGGTCGCGCTCAACGTCGAACAGGTAGATGGAGCACACATCAGTGCGCATGGCCTTGCGGATTCGGCGCACCATGGTCGCCAGCGCAGCCTCGAGACTGCGCGCGCCGTTGACTTCCTGAATGATGCGTCGGAGAACATCGAGCATTGGTATTTCTTCTTGTTGTCGTCACGACACGCGTGCGACGGTTGGTCTCAAGGCTAACGTAGGGCATTTCGGCACGCCCCGTGATATCAGCCCTCGGTGGCGACATCTCGAACGGCGCCTAGCAGGGTCCCTCTTCGTTCGCCAAACGGTGAACGCGCGGCGCCAATTCACGCAGGGCGCGGCGATAGACTTCGCGTTTAAAAGGCACGACCTGCCCCAGTGGATACCAATAACTGACCCAGCGCCAGCCATCGAATTCCGGCTTGGGCGTAGAATCCACGCAAACTCGGCTATCCCGACACCGGATCTTGAGCAGGAACCACTTCTGTTTCTGGCCGATACATATCGGCCTCGAACGCGTTCTCACCATGCGTCGTGGGAGACGGTAGCGCAGCCATCCGCGCGTACAGGCCAGGATCTCGACATCCTCCGGCGTCAAGCCGATTTCTTCCTCGAGCTCCCGATACAATGCCTGTTCCGGTGTCTCATGCGCCTTGATTCCTCCTTGCGGAAATTGCCACGCATTCTGTCCCACACGACGCGCCCAGAGCAGCTGTCCACTGCGGTTGGCAATGATGATACCAACGTTGGGCCTGAAGCCGTCAGCGTCGATCACGGACATCACCTTAATGAATAGTCGTTGAGACCATTCTTCCACAAAGCCAGAAAGCGCATCAATACGCCTCGTGGTGGGCAACATTCGGTAACTCTGCGATAATCCATCTCCTTTTACGCCGCACGTAATCTTCCTGTTAACTCAGCACGATGCAAGGAGTCCTCCTTGAGCCTGGCGATCTTCGATCTCGACAATACCCTACTGGACCTCGACAGCGACCATGCCTGGGGCGAGTTCCTCATCGAGCAAGGCGCCGTCGACGCGACGACCTACCGCAATGCCAACGAGCGCTTCTATCAGGATTACAAGAGCGGCGATCTCGACATCATGGAATACCTGGCTCTGGCGCTACAGCCATTGGCCGAGAATACGCCGGAACAACTGGCCGCCTGGCATCAACAGTTCATGGCCAGCAAGATCGAACCGCACATCCTGACACGCGGAGAAGAACTGCTGGCACGCCATCGCGCCAAGGGCGATCGGCTACTGATCATCACCGCTACCAACCGCTTCATCACCGGCCCCATCGCCGAGCGACTGGGCGTGGATGATCTGATCGCCGTCGACCCCGAAATCCAGGCCGGGCACTACACAGGACGTGTGGTGGGTACCCCGAGTTTCCGTGAAGGCAAGGTAACGCGCCTGGAGACCTGGCTTGCCGAGGAAGACGCCACCCTCGAAGGCGCCTGTTTCTACAGCGACTCACACAACGACCTGCCGCTCCTCGAGCGTGTCGACCAACCCGTCGCCGTCGATCCCGACGCCGCGCTTCGCGAGGCCGCCGAGCAACGCGGCTGGCGCATCATCAGCCTGCGTGATTGAGAATGCGCCGACCAGGCAGCGCCTTTACAGGACGCCAAAGGGATCCCTTATGGCTTTGTCATTAGTCATAATGTCGGGCTTGGGGAGGCAGTATTTCCGCGTCAAAAGCGTTATAATGCACCGCAGAATTCCATCGCGCCGGTTACAGTTCGAGATGCCGCTCGCCGGCTGACCGACGCACCTTCTCAAGGGCTATGTGAATGGTTGGCACGCATATGGATGAGTCAGTAGACATCGTACTCGTGGGCGCAGGCGTCATGAGCGCCACGCTCGCGACACTGCTTCACGAGCTGGAGCCGGAGGCACGCATCGAGATCATCGAGCGCCTCGACACCACTGCCAGCGAAAGTTCGTTTGCCTGGAACAACGCCGGTACTGGCCACGCTGGCTTGTGCGAACTCAACTATACGCCCCGCGCCGAGGACGGCTCGATCGTGCTCGACAAGGCCATCCACACTAATACCCTGTTCGAGGAGTCCAAGCAGCTATGGAGCTACTTGGTCGAAAAGGGTAACCTCGGCGATCCGGCGCGCTTCGTGCATCCGGTACCGCACATGAGTTTCGTGCGCGGCGCAGACGACGTCCGCTTCCTGCGCGATCGCTACCATGCCATGCGCGAGCATCCGTGTTTCGAGGGAATGGAATACACTGAGGAGCGCAGCGTCATCGACGAATGGGCGCCGCTGTTACTGGACGGGCGCGAGGGCGACGAACCGTTGGCCGCGACGCGCGTCGCTGACGGTACCGATGTCGACTTCGGCGCCTTGACGCGCCAGCTCCTCGCCCGCCTCGAGGAAGAGCCCGACGAGCAGGTACGCATCACCACAGGCCAGACGGTCGAGGATCTGGATCGCAACGACGATGGCAGTTGGACCCTCAAGATCGCAGGCAACGACCACACCACGCGCACGCTACGTGCACGCTTCGTGTTCCTGGGTGCTGGCGGTGCCTCACTGCATCTACTGCAGAAAAGCGGCATCCCCGAAGGCAAGGGCTACGCAGGATTTCCGGTCAGCGGCCAGTGGCTGCGTTGCGACAAGCCGGAGATCGTTTCCCGGCACCACGCCAAGGTCTACAGCAAGGCCCCCATCGGTGCGCCGCCGATGTCAGTGCCCCACCTGGATACGCGCAATGTCGACGGCACGCCCTCGCTGTTGTTCGGGCCCTTCGCCGGCTTCACCACCAAGTTCCTGAAGACTGGCTCGGTAATGGATCTGGCCAGATCCGTGCGCTCCTCCAACCTGAGCCCCATGCTTTCCGTGGCACGCGATAACTTCAGTCTGGTCAAGTACTTGATCGATCAGGTACGGCTCTCCCACGAGCAACGTGTCGACGAGCTACGCACCTTTTACCCCACGGCCAAAACCGAGGACTGGCGCCTCGAGATCGCCGGCCAACGCGTTCAGGTCATCAAGAAAGACCCGGAAAAAGGCGGCGTGCTGCAATTCGGTACCGAAGTCGTGGCCGCCAGCGACGGGTCGCTCGCGGCACTGCTCGGTGCCTCTCCGGGCGCTTCCACGGCCACCTCGATCATGATCAATCTCGTCGAACAGTGCTTTCCCGAGAAATTTGCCAGCGATACCTGGCAACAGCGTCTGCATGAGCTCGTGCCCGCGCGCGCCGACACCTTGGCCGACAACGGCCAGCTACTGCGCGACGTGCGTCACCGCACGCACACCACACTCAAGCTCGCCGATGCGCAGCCCGCCCCAGCGCCGGTTGCATAAAACAAGCACCACGCACACGCACCACTCCATGAAAAGCGCCTCGATCTACCGGATCGAGGCGCTTTTCATGGCACGGCCAAAGAGCGTATAGAAGCGCTAGGCACTGTCTGAAAAGTCGACGAGCGAAGGTCAGACAAGGCAAAAATCAGCGAAAAGGCGGAGTTTACGGGGTGTAAATGAGCATTTTGAGCTGATTTTTAACGCAGTATGGCCGAGCGCAGACAGTTTTCAGACAATGCCTAATGCAGCCAGAACCACAAATGCATGGTACTCCAGGCATATACGCCAGCGAGCACGTCATCGAACATGATCCCGAAGCCCCCTGCCACGTGACGGTCTACCCAGCGGATCGGCCACGGCTTGATGATGTCGAACATGCGAAACACCACGAAGCCCCATAGCGCCGCTTCCCACGAAAAGGGAACCGCGGCCATGGTCAGCCAATAACCTACGAATTCATCCCAGACAATTCCGGAATGATCGTGAACGCCCAAATCGCGCGAGGTCTTTTCGCACAGCCATATGCCCAGGATCGAGGCCACGCCCACCAGCCCCAGATACCAATCGAGAGGTAACCCCGACAACAGCCAATAGAACGGGATTGCGGCCAATGTACCGAAAGTGCCTGGCGCGAACGGGATCGCCCCGCTTCCCAGGCCAAATGCTAGAAAATGGGTCGGGCGGCGCCAGACGCTGCGCGGTGAGCGATTCAAGGCCCGCCTCCCGTGAAATGCTGCCATCCTGCGCCCTTCATTGTTTCGGGAATTCCACTGATACCGGGCTCGGCGACGACACGCCCGATCTCGGTCAGCGTGACATCACAATCAGCACAGCGACGTTGGGCGGCTTCCCAGGCTGTGTCGGGCACGCTGACCAGAAGTTGATAATCGTCGCCACCGCTGAGCGCGGCATGCAAGGCACCTTCGCTACCCAGCGTCATTTCCAGCGTCGGCGCCAGAGGAATACACGCCGGGTCGAGGCAGGCGCCTACGCCCGAGGCGTGACAAAGGTGGCCGAGATCGGCCAGCAGGCCATCCGAGATATCCACTGCCGCCGAGGCCACCCCCCGTAGTGCATGACCTGCCTCGAGCTGGGGTATTGGTGTCAGATAGGCCGCCAGCAACGGGTCTTCAAGGTCCTGGCCTCCGGCCTGCCACATGCGTAAACCGCCGTGGCCGCCACCCAGCGCACCGGTCACCGCCAGGCGTTCTCCTGGCATCGCGCCACTCCGCTGCAGCGCCTGACCAACAGGCACATCGCCGATCACCGTGACAGCGAGGGATAGAGCGCCATGCGTGACATCACCGCCGATCAAGGGCGTCGACGTATGTCGGCCAAGATCGCGAAAACCCTGAGCGAACCGCTCCAGCCACGCAGGCTCGGCATGCGTCAGCGTCAGAGCCATCAGACAGCCGCGCGGTCGCGCGCCCATCGCCGCCAGATCGGAAAGCGCCACCGCCAGCGCACGATGCCCAATGGCCTCGGGCGGCGCATCGCCGGGAAAATGCACGTCAGCCACCGAGGTATCCACGCTCATGGCAAGCTCGGCCCCTGCGGCAGGACTCAGTAGCGCGCAGTCATCGCCCGGCCCCAGCGTAATACCGGCGCTTGGCAGGGACGGATCAGGCGTCGCGAAATAACGCGCGATGATGTCGAATTCACCCAACATGTCAACGACGACGCGCAGCGACCTCGGCACTCCGCAAGCGGCTCGCCAACTTGTCGAGAATACCATTGACGTACTTGTGACCATCGGTGGCGCCGAAGCCCTTGGCCAATTCGATGCCTTCGTTGATCACCACGCGATACGGAACCTCGAGACGATACTTGAGCTCATAGGCACCCAGCCGGAGAATCGCCAGCTCGATGCGGTCAAGGTCCTCGAGACGACGGTCGAGCAGCGGCGCGATGGTTTTGTCGATGGCTTCACGGTCGCCGGCCACGTTGTGCAGCAACTCATGAAACAGCGCCAGGTCAGCGATGCCCATGACCTTGTGCCAGTTTTCGTGCTCCTCGAGGTCTTCATCGGCGATTTGTGCGCGAAACTCCGACTCCACCGCCGTGATCGACTTGCCGGTCATCTGCCATTGGTAGAGACCCTGCACCGCCAACTCACGCGCCGCACGGCGCGCCTCCTGGGCCGGGGTCGCATCACGGGGGGATTGGCTCATGCTTCCCCCCCCATACGCTTGAACAGCGAGACCATTTCCATCGCTGCCATGGCCGACTCGGCGCCCTTGTTACCGGCCTTGGTGCCGGCACGTTCGATGGCTTGATCGATGGAATCGACCGTCAGCACACCATTGGCGAGAGGAGTATTCAGCTCCAATTGCAGGCTACTCATGGCACTGTTGCAATTGCCTGCCACGTAGTCGAAATGGGGGGTCCCCCCGCGAATCACTGCCCCGAGGGCAATAACGGCATGAGGCTTGAGTACCTGCACGGCGCGCTTGACGGCCAATGGCAGTTCCCAGGCACCAGGAACATGGATGATATCGACGTTTTCTTCGTCCACGCCATGGCGAACGAGGCTATCCACCGCCCCTTCCACCAGGCTATCGACCACGTGATGATTGAAGCGGCCCACGACGATGACATAACGTCCATCGACATCGGTGTAGCCACCCTCGACTTGAGAGATCGGTTGCATTGTCAAATCCCGGGTCTGAATGCGCGATATTTCGCGCACGATATATCAGCTATGTCAGTGCATGCCAGTAAAGCGATCGCTCACTTCGACATGGCGCGTGGTACCGCCACCGCCAAGGAACGATTTTCTGCACCGGCACGCGCGGCCGCCGGCGCCCATGGGCCCGGCAGACGAATGAATGAAAGACTTATTCTACCGGCTGATCGCTCTCGGGGGTATCGCCACCCACGCGTTCGACGACCTCGAGATCGAAACCGGACAGCGCGGAGAACTTCCACGGCGAGCTCAAAAGACGCATTTGCCCGACGCCCAATTGGCGCAGAATCTGCGATCCGGTGCCGATGGTCAGATAATTGCCGGCACCGTCGGAGGCACTCGAGCGCGGCGCCGGCTTGCGCGACAACAGCACGTCGAGCTGGTCCTTGAGGTCGAGACGCGGCCGACCATCGTCGAGCAGCACGAAGACCCCGGCGTCTGCTTCGGCGATCTGCGCCAAGGCGCTGGACGCCGTCCAACTGTGGCTCTCCGGCTTGCTCAACATCAGCAGATCGCGCAGCGTATCGGCGATATGCACGCGCACAGTGGTCGGTGTCTCACTGTGCGGTGAGCCTTTCACCAGCGCTAGATGGTGGGCATTTTGAATCCGGTCATGGAAGACGTGTAGCGTCAACTCGCCGAATGCCGTGTCGACGACCGTGCGCTCTACTTCCTCGACGGTACGCTCGTGGTGGATCCGATAATGGATCAGGTCGGCGATCGTACCGACCTTGATGCCGTGCTCGACGGCAAAGCGCTCCAGTTCGTCACGGCGCGCCATGCTGCCGTCGTCGTTCATCACTTCGCAGATCACGCCGCTGGCCTCGAACCCAGCCATGGTCGACAGATCGCAAGCGGCTTCGGTATGCCCAGCACGACGCAGCACGCCGCCCGGCTCGGCCATCAGCGGAAATATATGCCCGGGCTGGACGATATCCGCCGCGACGGCGTCGCGCGCCGCCGCGGCGCGCACCGTGCGCGCGCGATCGGAGGCAGAAATACCCGTGGAGACACCGCGTGCAGCCTCGATTGAGACGGTGAACTTGGTGCCAAAGCCGGAACCGTTGTCGCGCACCATCAACGGCAACTCGAGACGCTCGCAGCGTTCACGGGTCATCGGCAGGCAAATCAAGCCCCGCGCGTGGCGGGCCATGAAGTTGATATGCTCAGCCTCGACGCACTCGGCGGCCATGATGATATCGCCTTCGTTCTCGCGATCCTCATCGTCCATGAGTATGACCATCTTGCCCTGACGAATGTCTTCGACAATGGCTTCGATGGAGGCCAAGCCCTGTGTGGATGAAAGCGCCATGGTGTCTCCGATGCTCGTCTCGTACGCCGGTGCGGTCTTGTCATCGGCGCCGTCATAAGATGTGTCGTGGTGTCACGACGCGGGCGTCGTCGCTCTTCGACACCCAGTCAGGTCGGCGCCCAGAGTACCTGCAAGCGCGCTTGCGCGCCAGTGGCAACACCCAGGCGGGCAACGATTCAGGCGTCGTCCGGTGCAACGTCTTCGTGAGAGGGTCGCGCGACGATGCGCCAATCACACCCCACGGCGCGGATGTCGTCGATTTGCAACGGACGCTGCTGCGCCATGCGTTCGAGCCCCGGTAACGCAAAAAGCGGGCGTGCCTCGCCCCCCAATAGCGTCGGTGCCACGAACAGGTGCATCTCATCAATGGCGCCGATATCGAGCATGGCACCGGCCAGCGTCGCGCCGGTTTCGAGCAACACCTCGTTGCATTGCTCGCGCTCCGCCAGATGCGCTATTAAGGCGCGTAGATCGACGCGCCCTTCGGCCGCTTCGGGGAGGACGAGCACCTCAGCCCCGGCCTGTTCCAGCGTCGCGCGTCGCGCCTCATCTGGCGAAACGGTCGCCACCAAGGTGCGCCCCGGCTCGCGCAAGCACGCCGCCGCTACCGGCAAGCGCAGCCGCGAGTCGACCACGACACGCAGCGGCTGGCGCTCGGCGATCGCTTCAGCACCGTCCAGCTCGAGCTGCGCGGCACGCACCGTGAGACGCGAATTATCGAAAAGGACTGAATCGACCCCGGTCATCACCGCGCTCGAGCGCGCCCGCAAGCGTTGCACTTCGGTACGCGCGCTTGCTCCGGTAATCCATTGCGACTCACCGCTGGCCATGGCGGTGCGGCCGTCCAGGCTCATCGCCATCTTCAAGCGTACGAACGGCAACCCCTCGCGCATGCGCTTGACGAAGCCGACATTGAGCGCTTCGGCATCGGTTTCCAGGCAGCCCACCTCGACCCCAATACCTGCCTCACGCAGCATTGCCACGCCACGTCCGGCCACTTGCGGATTGGGATCGAGTACGGCCACCACGACCCGGCTCACGCCGGCTTCGATCAGCGCCTGGGCACAAGGCGGCGTGCGACCGTGATGGGAACAAGGCTCCAGCGTGACATAGACCGTGGCGCCTCGCGCCGTCTCGCCAGCGGCTCGCAAGGCGTGAACCTCGGCGTGAGGTTCACCGGCACGTGTATGATAGCCCTCCCCGACGATGCGCCCCTGACGCACCACCACGCAGCCGACGCGCGGATTGGGATGCGTGGTATAGCAGCCCCGCCGGGCGAGTTGCAGCGCGCGCGACATGCACGCTTCGTGAGATAGCGCCGACACGGCGGCGTCCTGTGTCATGAGTCACTCCATGAGCGATTCGAGTCGGTGCGTATCGAGGTCAGCGCTGATCATTATCGTCGGGCACAAAGCTGGGCTCTTGCGCCAGGCGGTCGATTTCGGCGCGAAACTCGTCGAGGTCCTGGAAGCGTCGATAGACGGAGGCGAAGCGAATGTAGGCGACCTGATCGAGCCGTGTCAGCGAGCGCATGACCTCCTCGCCGACCTCGCGCGCCTCCAATTCACGATCACCACGGGCACGTAGGCGCTGACGGATACGCTCGACCGCCGCCTCAATGGATTCGGCGCTGACCGGGCGTTTTTCCAATGCGCGTAACATACCAGCGCGCAACTTGCGTTCATCGAAGGTTTCTCGCGAGCCATCGCCCTTGATCACGCGGGGCATGACCAGTTCCGCCGTCTCGTAGGTGGTGAAGCGTTCGCCGCAGTCATTGCACTGGCGCCGCCGCCGCACCTGATCCCCCTCGGCCACGAGGCGCGAATCGGTCACCTTGGTGTCATACTTTCCACAAAAGGGGCAGTGCATCGTGGAGCGTCCGCAGTTGAGTCGTTGTCATTGAGATTGACCGACATTGTAGCCTTCCCCGCGCCACGCGGAAACTCGCTTGCGCGTTGTCACCACGCCAACCAAGCTCATGGATGGAACGACGCCTGCAACAGCAATAATAATGTCGACGTGCGAGCCACCGATTCCCACGAGGACCCTCGATGCCCTACCCCATCTCTCCAGCCCCGCAGACCGAACTCGATGAAGCCGCTTTCATCGCACGCGCCAAGGCGCGTCTGAACGAGATCTACGGCCCGCGCGCCGATGAAGTACTACGCCGCCTGCAGCGACTGATATCGCACCAGCGTGGTGCCATCCCCGAGCGTTCGCGTTCACTATGGAGCGAGCGCGACCAATTGCTGATCACTTACGGCGACCTACTGCTCGACGGTGAGCGGCCGCCGTTGCAAGTGCTCGACGAGTTTCTCGAGACACGTCTCGCGGACACCTTCAGCGGCGTTCACGTGCTGCCTTTCTTTCCCTGGAGCAGCGACGATGGCTTCTCGGTGATCCACTATCGCGAGGTCAACCCGGCGCTGGGCGACTGGGAAGACATACGCCGCCTGACGCGCCATGGCGACTTGATGGTCGATCTGGTCATCAATCACGTCTCGCGGGAATCGCTGTGGTTCGTCGACTACCTGGCCGGCACCCAGCCAGGACGCGACTATTTCATCGAGATGGACCCGAGCACCGACCTGACGCAGGTCACCCGACCACGCAGCTCGCCACTGCTGGTGCCGGTTTCCACGCGCCGCGGGACACGCTATCTGTGGGCGACATTCTCAGAGGACCAGATCGACCTCAACTTCGCCAATCCCGATGTGCTCATCGAGTTCATCGGCATCATGCTCTACTACGTGGAGCAGGGCGCGCGCATCATCCGCCTCGACGCCATCGCCTATCTATGGAAGGAAGTCGGCACCTCGTGCATCCATCTACCGGAAACTCATGCCGTGGTACGGCTACTACGCGCCGTGCTCGACTATCTGGCGCCCGGCACGCTGCTGATCACCGAAACCAACGTGCCACACCGCGAGAACATGAGCTACTTCGGTCTCGAGCGCCTCGACGACGCTACCACGTCGGACGCACCGGCAAAGCCCGACGAAGCGCACATGATCTATCAGTTCACGTTGCCGCCACTGCTGGTGCATACGCTCACCAGCGGCGACGCCACGGCGCTGGAAGCCTGGGCGCGCGGCCTCCCCGCGTTGCCACCCGGCTGCACCTATTTCAACTTCACCGCCAGCCACGACGGGATCGGCGTGCGCGCGCTGGAAGGACTGCTGCCGCCCCACGAGATCGACGCCATGCTCGAACTCATGCATCGCTTCGGCGGGTATGTGAGCATGAAGGCCAACGCCGATGGCAAGGACACGCCTTACGAGGTCAACATCACCTACTTCGATGCGCTACGCGGCACACGTCGCGGCGCCGATCCCTGGCAGGTGGAACGTTTCCTGTGCAGCCAGCACTTGATGCTCGCGCTACAGGGCGTACCGGGCATCTATTTCCACTGCCTGACCGCCACCCTCAATGATCACGAGGGTGTCGAGCGCAGCGGACAATTGCGCACCATCAACCGCCGGCGCTGGGAGAAAAAAGCATTAGATGAGCTGCTCGATAGCCGCAACACCCCCACACGCGAGGTGTTCATGGCCTTGCGGCGGCGCCTCAGGCTGCGTGCCCAAGAGCCCTGTTTTCACCCCGAGGTCGAACAGCACATTCTCGATACTCCCCCCACACTCTTCGCTGTGCAGCGAGGACCGCTAGCCAATGGACGCCGCCTGCTCGCGGTCTACAACGTCACCGACAAACGTCAGCCACTGCCCTTGCCCGATCTCGACGAAGACGGCTGGTACGACCTGCTTGCCGATGCTCCTTGGGATGCACAGGCCCCGCGTGAACTGCGTCCTTATCGCAGTCTATGGCTCGTACAACGACCCGGTACACCCACCGCCTGATGCTTGCCGACACGACCGGCACTAGGTAGAGTAATTAGCGGAGATGGCATTCCTCCTGTCGTCATCGGCGCCCGAAACCAAGCGCCCATCGCGACAAACCGCCTGGCATCGGCATCACAGCGCCGACCCGTTCCCGCCAGTGCTAATGATGCCTGCCAACGCACTCGAGGTGCGTCGTGCGCAGGTATCCGCGATTATCTCTTTTAGCCTCGCCACCGCGTACGTCCACCCCGATGATTGTTCTCAATTGCGAGGAATTGAACGCATGTGGTTTTCCATCGTGGCGATCGGCGCCGGTGCCGCGTTCGGCGCCAACCTGCGCTGGCTACTGGGGATATGGCTCAACGCCCTCTTCCCCTCGATCCCGCCCGGCACCCTGGCCGCCAACTGGCTGGGCGCCTGGCTGATCGGCGTGGCTATCGCCGTCTTCGCCCAACTACCGCACCTCTCCCCGGAGTGGCGTCTGTTCGTGGTGACCGGCTTTCTGGGGGCGCTGACGACCTTCTCGACCTTTTCCGCCGAGATGTTCACCAACCTCCAGGCCGGGCGTTACCTCATGGCATTGTCGGGCATCGCCGTGCACGTGCTTGGCTCTTTGGTCATGACCGGCGCAGGCATCGCCACCTTCGGCGTCATCAAACACCTCACGGGAGTCTTGAAATGAGCGGCCAGCACTATACGTGCGACCGGCATCGGCGCTTAATGCTCGGCTAATCCCATACCGTTATGCTAGGCGCCATATCACCACCCGAATGGACTCTCATGACTCACGATTCGCGTCGGCCAGCATGCCATTTTCGCTCCCTAAGCCACGGGCTCGCGGCCTGTCTGGCCGCACTCATGCTCGTCTTCGCCACCCCGACCCTTGCCGAATCGCCGTTTGCCAGCCAGGACGATTTCCTTTCTGCTGAGCAGGCCTTCGCGTTGTCGGTATCGCGCGATGACGACACCCTTATCGCCGAATGGGATATCGCCCCCGAGTACTATCTGTACCGGCATCGTTTCAGCGTGGAGACCGATGAAGGCCCGCTAGATGTCGACCTGCCGAAGGGCGAGACCATCGAGGATGACTATTTCGGCCGCTCGGAGGTCTATCATCATCAGGTGGCATTGCGTGCCGCGCTGGGCGATGCCGATCAGGTGACGCTGACTTGGCAAGGCTGCGCCGAAGCCGGGCTATGTTATCCGCCACAACACCGGACCTTCGATGCCGACACGCTCGCTCCCGTCGACGCGGCGAATGCCACAAACGGTACGGACAGCGCGAGCGACACTTCCGCTAAGGTCGCGGCCGCGACCGAGAACACGGCAAGCGAGAGAGACGCCTCTTCTTCCAGCGATCCCACTCCTTCGGATGGCACCTCTCAAGCCGACGATCAACGCCTCGCGGCCCAGCTCGCCGACGCTCAGTTCGGTTGGATGCTGCTGGCCTTCTTCGGCATGGGGTTGCTGTTGACCTTCACGCCCTGCGTGCTGCCCATGGTGCCTATCCTGTCCAGTCTGATCGTCGGCGCCACGCGCGACGGTCGGCCGCGCATGCGTGACGGCGCCGTGCTCTCGTTGGCCTACATATTGCCCATGGCCACGACCTACGCAGCGCTAGGCGTCGCGGCGGCGCTGGCCGGCGCCAATCTGCAGATACTCTTCCAGGCGCCCGCTTTCATCGTCAGCTTCGCCGTGCTCTTCGTGCTGCTGGCCCTGGCGATGTTCGGCGTGTTCGAACTGACGCTGCCCCAAGGCCTGCGCACCCGGCTCGATGCGCGTCTGGAACGCCAACGCGGCGGGCGGCTCAAGGGCGCGGCCATCATGGGCGTACTCTCGGCGTTGCTGGTCGGACCATGCATGACCGCCCCCCTGGCCGGCGCGTTGCTGTACATCGCCGAAAGCGGCAATGCCTGGCAAGGCGGCCTGGCACTCTGGGCCCTTGGGCTGGGCATGGGAGCGCCCTTGCTGGCAGTGGGACTACTGGGCTCGCGCGTTCTACCCCGCCCCGGGCCGTGGATGAACCGGGTCCGAGCGATTTTCGGTTTCGTCTTGCTAGGCATGGCGGTGTGGTTCGCGGCACGCATCCTATCCCCTGCACTTGAGATGGCCGCCTGGGGCGCCCTGCTCATCGGCCTGGCCCAGGCCAGTTGGACGACTGCACGTGCCCTGCGCGACGTTTTGCAGGTATTGGGGCGCAGTCTGGCCATGATCTTCGGTGTGTGGGGCATCCTGATGCTCATCGGCGCAGCGGGTGGACAACATGATCCGCTACAGCCGCTGGCAGGCTTCACTGGCGGCGGCACCCCCAATGCCTCCGATACGTCCTCACCGCTGCGCTTCGAGACGGTCGACGACCAGGACGCATTGAACGCGCGTCTCGAAGAAGCGTCGGCACAGCAACGTCGCACGCTAGTGGAATTTACAGCCGACTGGTGCATCAGTTGCGAAGTCATCGAGGAAGAAGTGTTCGGCGATGCACGCGTGCAAGCGGCACTGGAAGACGTTCAACTTCTGCGTATCGACGTAACCGACAACGACGCCGCCGACCAGGCCATCATGCAGTCCCTCGGCGTGGTCGGCCCCCCGACGCTGATGCTCTACGGCACTGATGGCCGCGAACGTCGAGGCAGCCGCATCGTGGGTGAAGTGAGCGCGGAAGCGTTCCTGGAGCGTCTTGAAGCCACGCAAGCAGACACGAAGGGCAGCGCATGACGGCCACCTGGTCGACACGCATTTCGGCGAACTCTCGCGCGCCACCCTGACACACGCCTTGTCACGCCTGACTTCACCACAATAGGAGAACGCACATGTTCTGGATGTCTCGCGGCCCACGCCTGGGGCTCGTCACAGCCCTCTCACTGGTCACTTTCCCCGCTTGGGCACAACCCGACGATCTTCCCGCGCCGGTTGAAGCGCTCGTCGATCAAGGATTGACGGTACATGAGCGCTTCGATGCGCCCGATGGCCTCACCGGCTACGCCGCCAGCGCACAAGGCCAGCCGGTGGCGATCTATGTCACCCAAAACGGCCAGCACGCCATCGTCGGTAACCTCGTCGATGCCGAGGGCAACAATCTCTCCAGCGAGCCGCTCGATGAGTTGGTCAAGGGGCCTCAAGACGATGCTTTATGGCAGCGCCTCAAGGACAGTCACTGGATCCTCGACGGCGATCGCGCCGCCCAGCGCACGGTGTATGTCTTCACCGACCCCAACTGCCCATACTGCAAACGCTTCTGGGAAGCCGCACGCCCCTGGGTGGAGGCCGGCGACGTTCAGTTGCATCACATCATGATCGGCGTACTCAAATCCGATAGCCCCGCCAAGGCCGCCACCCTGCTGGGCGCCGACGACCCCGCCGAGGCTTTCGCGGCACACAATCGCGGCGATGAAGTCACGCCCTCCGCGCAACCGGCGGATATCGAGCAGCAGGTCCAGGACAACAACACCCTCATGCGCTCATTGGGCCTACGTGGAACACCGGCGATCGTCTATCGCCGAGACGGCAAGCTAGAGGTCGCACAAGGAATGCCAGACGAAGAAAAAATGCAGGCAGTCATGGGTTCGCCACGCCCCTGATCATCCGAGTCAGAGGCGTGGCGTATCAAACTTGCGGCAACATCAGGCATACCTCGAATCCGCCACACTGCGGACGGTGAAATTGTAGTTCGCCCCCGGCGCGTTCGGTTATCGCGGCAGTGATCGCCAGCCCCAGACCGCTGCCCGACGTGGCCGAACGCCGCCAGAAGCGCTCGGTCACATGGGCAATCGCCTCATCGGAAACGCCCGGCCCTTGATCATGCACGCGTAGCTCGCCCCATGTGTCGTCGCTCGCCTCATGCGTTGCCTGGGCCACGTTCAGCGTCACGGGCGTTTCGGCCGGGCCATGCTTGAGCGCGTTGTCGAGTATATTACGCAGCGCTGTGGCCGCCAGTTCCAGCGGCACTTCCACGCGCGCATCCGGGAGTGTGGCCGGTACGTCGATACGAGCAGACGCTTGCGTATCGCGCACGGCACTGCGGACGATATCGGCCACCGACGCACCGCCTGTCTCCTGCTGCGCTCTGGCTCCCTCGATACGTGCCAGGGCCAGCAATTGATCGAGTGTGGTGGCCAAGCGCGCGACGCCCTGCTCGGCATGCGACACGGCCTCGAGAACCGCATCGCCCTCCACGCGTCGCGCGACCTGAAGATGCGTCTTGACGGCAGTCAACGGCGTACGTAATTCGTGGGCAGCGGCATCGGTGAAGCGCTGTTCGCGACGAATGGCCGCGCGCATGCGTGCCAGCAACTCGTTGAGCGTTGCGATCAGCGGACGCAGTTCGCGCGGTAGCCCGGTGTCCGCTACCGGCGAGAGATCGTCGTGGTGACGGCGACTCAGTGCCTCGCGCCAACTCTCGAGCGGCCGCAAGGCATGCCGGGTACCCCACCACAACACGCCTCCGCTGATCACCAGCGCCATCGCGAAAGGCACGACCACCACCGCCAGAATATCGCGCATCAGGCTACGCCGTTCCGTCACGCGATCGGCGGTGGTGATCGTCACGCCATCGCGTATCAGGGTATAGACACGCCAGTCCTCGCCTTCACGCCGGCGATACGCGTAACCCGGTTGGCTCACGTCGAGTATCGCGGCCATGTCCGCATGCGTGCGTGCCAGCACCTCGCCCTGTGCAGACGTTACTTGGCAAGCGACGCCTTCGAGCGGCGCCACGATGGATGCTCGCTGTGTCTCGTCGGCCGCCCAGGTACCCTCAGGCAATCGCGCTATCAGGCCCGCGACCATGCTCGCCGACTGCGCGAGGCGGCGATCGAGGGTGCGTTCCACCTCGTCGTTGAGATCCCACCATAGCCAGGCCGCCGCCAGACTCCAGGTGACCGTCAACGTCACCCCCAGGATCGCCAGCAAGCGGGCCTTAAGACTCATTGCGAACAACCGATGATGCACCCGACCGTGCCAGGTCATCCTGTGTACCGAGACGATAGCCGAGGCCACGCACCGTATCGATCACCGCCGGCACCAATTTGCGCCGCAAGTGGTAGATATGGACGTTGAGTGCGTTGCTCTCTACCTCATCGTCGAGGCCATAGAGGCTATCGCGCAGTTGGTCCGCACTCAGGACGCTGCCCGGTGATTGCAAGAAGGTTTCCAATAGCACCATTTCGCGCCTCGAAAGCGCCACCGGGCGACTCTCCCAGGTCACTTGGCGCGCCTGGGGATCGAAACACAGCGGTCCGTGCATCATGAGGGGATGCGCGCGGCCGCCCGCGCGCCGTAGCAACGCGTGTAGTCGCGCGACCAGCTCGTCGAGATCGAAGGGCTTGACGAGATAATCATCGGCGCCGGCCTTGAGTCCCGCTACTCGATCATGCACGGCATCCCACGCGGTCAGCACCAGCACCGGCAAGGTACGACCCGTCTCGCGCCATTCGTCGACCAGCGACAGGCCATCGCCGTCCTGAAGGCCGCGGTCGAGCACCACGATATCGCTGCTCAAGGTATGCAGCGCATGACGCGCCGCCGCCATTGTCGCCACGCGATCAACCGCCCAGCCATGGCTTTCCAGTCCCGCACGGATACCGGTGGCGACCAGTTCGTCGTCTTCGATGAGCAATACGTGCATGGAGGTTCCTTCGTTCAAGACTTCGGCTTGAGGCGCCAGGCCAGCCACCAGCCGACGATCATGGCCACCAGCAGCGCCACCAACGTCTCACTCGCACCTCCGAGCGAGGCCACTGCGGGTCCGGGACAGTAACCGGACAGTCCCCAGCCGATGCCGAAAAGCGCCGCACCGCCCAGCAGCCGCGAATCCAGGTCGCCTCGCGTGGGCAGTGTGAAGCATCCGGCAAACCACGGTGCATCACGACGCCAGACGAGACGATAGCCGATGAACGCGGTCACCACGGCGCCACCCAGGACGAATAACAGCGTCGGATCCCAGGCACCCGCCACGTCGAGGAAACCCAGCACCCGGGCAGGGTCGGTCATGCCACTGATAGCCAAGCCCAGCCCGAACAATAGTCCGGCGACATACCCCGTGAACGTTTTCATGCACCGCCTCCTGCAAGATGTCGTGATACGAACACCGTCAACATGGCCATGCCCAGAAAGACCAACGTGGCCGCTGCCGAGCGTGGCGAAAGACGCGCCAGGCCACAGACACCATGGCCGCTGGTGCAACCGCTACCCAGACCGGTTCCCAAACCCACCAGGAATCCGGCCACCAGCATCAGCCCGACACCGCCGGCCGGCACACCAACCACCGCTTCGGCACGGCCTGCCACGTTACCGAGCCCGCCCCCGGCGAGCATGATCACCAGCGGCCCGCTCACCAGCCCCAGCAGAAACGCCAGACGCCAGGCGCTATCGCCCTTGGGCCGCTCCCAGATAAGTCCCGAGAGAATTCCACTGATGCCCGCAATACGTCCCAAGGACGCCATCAACCATACGGCCGAGAGGCCGATCATGACGCCCCCGACGAGCCCTTTGATCCATGTCAGCGTGTCCACGATAATCCTGTTCCCCTTGGTTGCATCCAAAAAACGCCTCTACGTCAACTCGCCTGATCGTGGGGTACATGCCGTGACGGCGACGATAGTGGTGCCGGCATGCGCCCGTGCAGCGCCACCCAGGCATCGTTGAGACTCAGGAATATCTGCCCGCTCAGTTCGCTACACAGCGCGGTGGTCCGCAAGCGATCCATCACCGGCCCTTTGACCTCGGCGAGATGCATACGAATGCCGCGCTCCACCAGACGCCGATTGAGGGTCTCGAGACTCTCCAGGGCCGTGGCATCGATAATGTTCACCGCCTGGCAAGCCAGCACCAGATCCTGCGGCGGTGAGGCACGCCCCACTACTTCGGTGACAAGATCCTCGAGATAGCGCACGTTGGCGAAATACAGGCTTTCGTCGATACGCAGTATCACCACACGTGTGTCAGTCTCCACAGCATGCCGATGCACGTTGCGAAAATGCTCGGTGCTCGGAATACGCCCCACCTCAGCGCTATGAGGGCGACTGGTGCGGTAGAGATGCAGCGCCAGCGACACGCCGACACCGGTGGAAATGCCCCACTCGACGCCGGCGCCCAGCGTCACCGCCGCCGTCACTAGCATGGCCACGCCTTCACTGTGGGAATAACGCCATACCCGCACGAAGGCCTCGAGATCGACCAGCGACAATACGGCCACCACGATGGTGGCGGAGAGAACCGCCATGGGCAGGTCATGCAGCCAGGGCGAAAGCGCCATCATCGCCACCAGCACGCCCAAGGCGGTGAAGGCGCCAGCCGCCGGTGTTCTGGCCCCTGCGTCGAAGTTGATCACAGAGCGCGAGAAACCGCCGGTGACCGGCATGCCTCCCGTGCAACCCGCCGCCAGGTTGGCGCTGCCCAAGGCAACCAATTCTTGGTTCGGGTCGAGACGCTCACCACGACGTACCGCAAGCGCCTGCCCCACCGATACCGATTCCACGTAGCCGACGATGCTGATCAGCAGCGCCGAACCGAGCAGCGTTTGCCACTGCCCCGGCGCCCAACTCGGCAAGGTCAGCGGCGGCATGCCCACGGGAATCTCACCGATGACACTGACCGCACCGGCATTCCAACCCAGCCCCATCACGGCGAGACTTCCCGATACAATGACGAAAATCGGCACCAGCTTGACCATCAACCCCGCCACGCCAGGCGACATGCCCATACGCTGCAGGCCCCCACGCCCCCAGTGGCGAAGCACCAGCAATACACCGAGCGCAGTTGCACCAATCGTCAGGGTCGGCATGCTGAGCTTCCCCACGGCGTCAGGCACACTTGCCAGCAAGGTGGGCAGCGTGGCGCCATCGATATCGGCCCCGGTCAGATGTTTGAGCTGGCTGGCGGCGATCAATACTCCCGAGGCGCTGACGAACCCCGTCATCACCGGATGGCTAAGGAAGTTAACCAGAAAACCCAGCCGCGCAATGCCCATGACGATCAGGATCGCACCGGAGAGGACGGCCAATGTCAGTGCCGCACTCAGATACTCGCCGCTCCCGGGTGTCGCCACCCCCTCGAGTGCGCTGGCGGTCATCAGCGCCACCACTGCCATGGGGCCCACCGACAGCATCGTGCTGGTGCCCAGTAGCGTGTATATCAAAAGCGGAGCGAGGCTGGCGTATAACCCGACGACAGGAGGTAATCCCGCCAGCATGGCGTAGGCCAGTGCCTGAGGAATCAGCATCAGTGTCACGATCACTGCCGCCACACCGTCACCGGCCAAGGCATGGCGGTCATAGTCGCGTATCCAGGACAGGATCGGTAGCCAAGCGCACCACCGCGACACGTATTTCATGATCGACCTCTTCGCTCCTGGCACATCGTTCAGGTCCGCGAGCGGGGCTTGGCCAGCCACTCATGGCCTTTGAGCATCAGGTTCCAGTAGATGAAGGGAAGCTGCTGCGTTTTGATGTTCCAGCCGAGCTTGGTCGGGCGTGTGGGCGGGTTGATCCAGGACGGAAAGGTCGGCTGCAACTGGCCACCGTAACCGAACTCGGCCAGCACCACGCGACCGCGTTCGACCGTCAGGGGGCAGGCACCGTAGCCCAGATAGCCGGAAGGCATTGGCTTGCCATCGAGCGCGGCCAGCAAATTGTCCGCCACCACGGGGGCCTGCTTGCGAACGGCGGCGGCCGTCTTGGCGTTGCCGGTTCCGCTGGCATCGCCTAGACCAAAGACATCGCTGAAACGCGTGTGCTGCAGCGTCTCAGCATCGAGATCCAACCAGCCACCCTCGTTGGCCAGCGGCGATTCACGCACCAGTCGAGACGCGCGCTGCGGCGGCACGACGTGAAGCATGTCAAAATCGGTCTCGATCTCTTCGCTGCCATTCTCGCCCGTAACGTGAAAACGCGCTTTCTGGGCCGAACCGTCCACAGCGATGAGGTTCTGCTGGAATTGCTTGTGGATGCCATAACGCTGAACGTACTCGTCCAGCGCCGGCACGAAGTCCGAGACGCCGAACATCACACCGCCGGCATTATGGAAATGGACGTCGATGCCGTTCAGGACACCCTGCTTCTCCCACTCGTGACAGGAGAGATACATCGCCTTCTGTGGCGCCCCGGCGCACTTGATCGGCATCGGCGGCTGAGTGAAAAGTGCCTTGCCACCTCGCATTGCCTGAACCAGCGACCAGGTGTAGGGCGCCAGATCGAAACGGTAATTCGACGTCACGCCATTCTTGCCCAGCGTCTCCTCGAGACCGTCGATTGCCTGCCAATCGATCTCTAAGCCCGGGGCAACCACCAGTGCCCGGTAGCCGAGCGTCGAACCATTGCCCAACACGACCTGACGGGAATCCGGCAGCAACCGTTCCGCTGCTGTCTGGTGCCAGGTCACGAAGCTCGGCATCACCGAGTGCATCGAACGCCGGGTCTGCTCCGGGGTGAACACGCCACCGCCGACCAGCGTCCAGCCGGGCTGGTAGAAGTGATCCTGCGCGGGCTCGACAATGGCAATATCGAGACCGGAGCGACGCTTGTGCAGGCTCGCAGCGACCGCGATACCCCCCGCCCCGCCGCCGATAATGACAATGTCATGGCGTTTGTCGTTCACAACTTTAGATTCATTCGTGACTGACATGACTGGCTCCCATTGGTTGATTCGGCGCGGCTCGATACGACTTGGCGACCGCACTTACTCACTCCCACGCGGCCCCCTCCAGGGCGTCGAGCGGGAATTTTAAATAGCGCTTACCGTTGGCTTCCGACTCCGGCAGACGGCCGCCGAGAATATTGACCTGCAGCGCGTGCAGGATCAGTTTCGGCATCGGCAATTCGCTGTCGCGGCGGTTGCGCAGCTCGACGTACTCGGCTTCACTGCTGTCGTCAAGGCGATGCTTGTTGGTCTCGCGCTGCTCGCGCACGGTGCTTTCCCACTGCGGCTCGCGCCCGTCGGGCATGTAGTCGTGACCGGTGAACAGGCGCGTCTCGTCAGGCAGGGCCAGGATCGCCTGAATCGAATGCCATAGCTGATGAGCGCTTCCGCCGGGAAAGTCGGCACGGGCAGTACCGAAGTCGGGCTGAAACAGGGTGTCGTGAACGAAGGCGGCATCGCCGATCACGTAGGTGATCGAGGCCAGCGTATGGCCCGGCGAATGCATCACCCGGCAATCGATCTCGCCCAACGTGAAGGTATCCCCTTCGTCGAACAGATGATCCCATTGGCTACCGTCATCCTTCAGCTCCGACCAGTTGTAGATTTCCTTCCACAGCGCCTGCACCTGGGTCACCGGCCGGCCGATAGCGGTGGGCGCGCCGGTCTTGTCATGCAGATAGCGCGCAGCGGAAAAGTGATCCGCGTGCGGATGGGTATCCAAAATCCAATCGACGCCGAGCCCTTCGCGCTCGATATAGGCCAAAAGCTCATCGGCCTGGTGAGTCGCGGTGGCGCCGGACTTCTCATCAAAGTCGAGCACCGGATCGATGATCGCGCAACGGCGTGTGGCGGGATCGCTGACGACGTACTGAATGCTGAACGTGCGAGGATCGAAGAAGCCAGCGACATCCGGCTGGCCAGCGCCTTGGCCGCGTGATAAGGCAGAGGTTTTCATCTGGTCTGCTGTCGCCTCCATACATAGGTGAACGGTCATCACAGTCTAATATATTTTTAGTTCTAACGTTATACTATTTATTCATATCAAGAGGCGCATCATGATGGCGCGTCATAAGGCGTCATGTTTTATGAATAGCGGTGACCAAGGCGGCATTGACGGGGATGCAGAAAAACTAAAAGGAATATAAAATTGGTTCATTATTCTCAAATGCACTATTCAGGCTACACTGGATTTTGCACGGAAAGCCGACGGGGTATTGCCACCTTCGACAAAGTCCCCGGGCAACCACTTTTCGACCCATGCCCATGCAGGAGCCAATCATGTCGTTACGCCATTTCATTCAATATGCCCTGGCGGGACTCGCCCTGAGCGTAACCGCCCTCACCGCGCATGCCGATACTCTGCGTGTCGGGATGTCCGGCGGTTATTATCCCTTCACCTTCGTCGAGCAAGATGAGCTCAAGGGCTTCGAGGTCGATGTCATGAACGCGGTCGGTGAGCAGACCGGAGACGATATCGAGTTCGTCACCGCGAGTTTCTCGGGGCTGGCGGGCATGCTCGATTCCGGGCGCATCGACACCATCGCCAACCAGATCACCATCACGCCGGAGCGCAAGGCCAAGTATGCCTTCACCGAGCCTTACGTCTATGACGGTGCCCAAGTGGTGGTACGCAAGGGCAACGACGCCATCGAAGGTGTCGAGGACCTCAAGGGCAAGACCGTCGCCGTCAACCTCGGTTCCAACTACGAGGCGCTCTTGCGCGAGTTATCCTATGCCGATGACATCGACATCAAGACTTACGAATCGAACATCGAGCAGGATGTAGCGTTGGGTCGCGCCGATGCCTTCGTCATGGACCGCGTCAGCGCCACCCAGGTCATCAAGGACAAGCTTCTGCCACTCGAGCTCGCCGGCCAGCCGTTCTCGCGCATCAAGAACGCCCTGCCTTTCCGCGACGACGAGGCCGGGCATGCCTTGCGTGACCGCGTCAATGAAGCACTGAAGGCGCTGCGCGAAGACGGCACGCTCAAGCAAATCTCCGAAAAGTGGTTCGGCACCGATATCACCACGCCGTAACCCCTCGCTCCATTTAAACGGCCGGGGCTTGCCTCGGCCGTCCGCTTTCAGGCGACTCGTTCATGCACGTTCTCGATCTCGACTACATGCTGGGGTTGTTGCCGATCCTGCTCGGCTATCTACCGCTGACATTGGAAATGGCCGGCGCCGGCATGCTCGCGGCATTGATGCTGGCCTGCATGCTCGCCGTCGTGAGGGTGCAGCGAACGCCAGGGCTCAATGCGCTGGCCATGCTGTTCATCTCCTTCTTTCGCGGCACGCCACTGCTGGTGCAGCTATTCCTGTTCTATTATGGCTTGCCGCAAATCCTGACTTTCCTGGTCGCCATCAACGGCATCACCGCCACCATCCTGGGGCTGACCCTGCACTTCTCTGCCTATATGGCAGAATCGATTCGCGCCGCCATCGTCGGGGTCGATCGCAGCCAGACCGAAGCGGCGCTGTCCATCGGCATGACCCAAGGGCAATTGATGCGTCGCATCGTCCTGCCGCAGGCGACACGCGTGGCTACACCGACGTTGATGAACTATTTCATCGACATGATCAAGGCCACCTCGCTAGCCTTCACGCTCGGCGTGACCGAGCTCATGGGCGCGACTCAGAAGGAAGCCGCCAGCAGCTTTCTCTACTTCGAGGCGTTCTTGTTGGCGGCGATCATCTATTGGATCGTAGTGGAAATTCTGTCGTGGCTACAGCGGCGGCTGGAAAAGCGACTCAACCGGGCCTATCAACGATGATCGCACTCCACGGCATCATCAAACGCTTCGGCGCACATACCGTCTTCGAGGATATCGACCTGACGCTGGCGCAAGGCGAAATCATCGTCGTCATCGGCCCCTCAGGCACCGGCAAGTCGACCCTTCTGCGCTGCATCAATTATCTCGAAACGCCTGACGCCGGCCGGCTCACGGTGGGCGATCTCAGCCTCGATGTCACCCGCGCCAGCCGTCGAGACATCCTCGCCCTGCGTCGGCGCACGGCGTTCGTGTTCCAGAACTACGCCTTGTTCGCCAACAAGACCGCACTGGACAATATCTGCGAAGGCATGATCGTCGTCGATGGTCTGTCCAAGTCAGAGGCGCATGCCCGAGGGCGCGAGATTCTCGAGCGCATCGGTCTCGCGGACAAGGCGGATGCGTATCCGGCATCGCTATCCGGCGGCCAACAGCAACGCATAGGCATCGGCCGGGCAATGGCAGCCAGGGCCGAGGTCATCCTCTTCGACGAACCCACCTCGGCGCTCGATCCCGAATGGGTCGACGAGGTGCTGGCCCTGATGAAACAGCTCGCCCAGGAGCGCCAGACCATGATCGTGGTCAGCCACGAAATGCAATTCGCACGTGAGGTCGCCGACCGTGTGGTATTCATGGATGAAGGCCGGATCATCGAGCAAGGCCCGCCCGATGAACTTTTCACCAATCCCCGGGACGAACGCACGCAACGCTTTTTGCGCAAGGTGCTGGCCAACAATCCCGTGATTTGAGCTGGAGTTGCATGCGACCAAGTGCCTGGACGGTTACACCTGGCCTTGGTTGTCGAGTTCCACGGCTTCTAGGCTTCCACCGGACGCTGGGTGAGGTTATGAAAGGTAGTGACGATACCGTTCTGGTAGAAATCGCTCATCGTGACGTGCCCTCCTGGGAAGTCTTGTCTCCGGGCGTCGCATCCATGCAGCCCTTCCACCAATCGGCGATGCCCTCGGCCCAGCCTTCTGGGCCGGGTTGCCGGGTACGATAGAGCGTCATGCCCCCGGCGATGTGCACCACCGCCTCGTGCTTGCCACGTACTAGAATCGGATGATCGACGGCCTCGAGCAGGCTGACATCGTTGGGACCGTCGCCCAGCCCGACGCTGGCAGGCCTGATACCGCGCAGTGCCGTGTAACGATCTAGCAACCAGCGCACCGCCTGCCCCTTGTCGACCGCGCCCATCACATGCCAGAAACGCCCGCCCCGGGTCAGGCGCAGTCCATCGCTTTCCAGGGCGTCACGAAAGCGCGCCAGGGCCGCCTCGTCGTCATCCCACAGCAGGGGCTCGCTGCCTTCGCGCACCTGCGCCTGACGCGCCTTGTCGGGGCTCAGCGAGGTCAATTCGCACAGCGTGTCGAGAGACAGCTCGCCCATGCCGCGAAAACGCACGCCCAAACGCTCGCGCAGCACCTCGAGTCGCCGCCGAATGAAGCCGCTATCCAGCGACGGCGTCTTCACGATCAGCCCATCCGGCGCAGCGGGATCGCGATCCAGCCGGGCGTGTTGCCAATGCGCCGGCAACCCGATCACCGCCCCGTTCTCGGCGATGAACGGCGTCGCCGTGAGCCCCAGTTCGTTGCGCAGGGCCAGTAGTTCCTCGCGAGTCTTGCTGGTGGTGGGAATCACCGCAACACCGGCCTCGGCAAGCCGCGCCAACCAGGCGGCGGCGGGTTGCCACGTATAACTGTCGTGGTCGAGTAGCGTGCCATCCAAATCTGTGAACACCAGCCACGGCGTATGCGAAACCGACTGCGTCATGAGCCTTCCCCCTTGGGCACCGCCTCACATGTTCTGGAATGCGCCACACGATCTCGTTGCGATCATGAAAGGTGCTCTTCAAATGAAGGTAGCACGGATCATGCCATTCTCTGCCACGTGACCGGCAGAAGCCCGGCTTCCGGGGGATAGAACACGCGCCGTGACGATGCATGCCCCCCGTCTAAACACAACAACGCCCCGTCGAAGCGCATCTCGTGCACTACAACAGGGCGTACCATTAAAGAGCCTTACGGGAAGAACGCGCTAGCGGGCGTGATGATGCTCGGCAATCACCGCCAGTCCGGCGAGCGTCGCCGCGTCGCTATCCAACGGCGTGACCTCGATACCAGCCGTTTCCAATGCCAGCGTATAAGGACGCCGTAGAGACTCGGCACCGATCAACAGCAGGCGTTCGAGATCGGGGCGCGCGACGCGCATGGCACGTACTTCCTCACCGATCAACACTCCGGAAATGAAACTGCCCACCTGCTCAGCAGCCAGACCGCGGTAGAGATGCCGACTACGTGCCTCGAACAGGGCATGCAGCACGCCATCCTCGCCCTGGGCTCGCGCCAGTCCCTGACGAAAGGCACCTTCATCGAACGGCGCATCATCACGGGCGGGCTCGCCCGGCAAGGTGTGGAAGCGCACCGCATGATAAAGCTCGCCAGTCATCAGCGTGGTGAAGGCGGTCAAGCGATTGTCGCACAGACGCGCCCACTTGCTGTGGGTGCCGGGCAGGCAGCAATCGGCGTTGGGGGATCCCGCCAAGGCCAGGGCGCCGAAAGCCTGGACTTCTTCGCCGCGCATGACGTCACAGTGCACCTCGTCGACGTGCTTCACGCCCGGCACGATCCAGGCATTTTCCAACCCTGGCGCGGCCACGACATGCGCGGCGAGATCGCGCCCCGAGACGGGCAGATCGAGCTGCGGCGCCTCACTCCAGCCGCGCTTGGAGCCGACCATGCCTGCCAGATAGACCGGAACACGTCCGCCTTCCCGCCAGTCACCGACCTGTGCCTGACAGTAATCCGGGAACTCGGCGGTTTCCAGCGCCTTTAGGCCTGCCTCGCTACGCCGCGACTCGAGACAGGCACCGCTTTGCCGATCGACCAGAAACGCCCGGAAATTGCTGGTGCCCCAGTCGATGACAATCAATCGCTGCTCGGCGCTCATTGATCGCCCTCGTGCTCGAACGATTCGGTCATGGTGTAGAGCTCTTCGAGCCGCCGCCACTCGGCGACGAGCTCGCGCGCGACCTCGCCCACTTCGACGGCACTGCGTCCGGGGCGGTAAAGATTGCTGCCGAAGCCGAAGCCGCGAATGCCCACGCCGTGCCAGTCGGACATGTTGCTCTTGTCGATGCCGCCCACCGCGAATACAGGTAGCTCGGGCGGCAGGATCGCACTAATATCCTTGAAATAACCGGTCCCCAGGCGCCCAGCCGGGAACAGCTTGAGCGCCGTCGCCCCGGCGCGCGCCGCGCTCAACGCCTCACTCGGCGTCATGCAGCCGACCAGCGGCGCCAGACCCTGCTCGACACCAGCGCGAATCACCTCGGGGTCGCTGTTGGGAGTGACCATCAACGGTGCGTCAAGACGCGCCAGCTCGGCCGTATCAGCGGTCTCCAGCACCGTACCGGCACCCACCAGCACATGCTCGGGACAACGTGCCGCCACCTTCTCGATACTCTTCCACGGCAAGGGAGAGTTGAGCGGGATCTCGATCAGACGAAACCCCGCGTCGACCAGCGCGTCGAAGACCTTATCGATCTCTTCGGGGCGAATACCGCGTAGAATCGCCACCAGCGGCAATTCCTCGAGCGCCGCGTCGAGTGCGGCCTGCTGAGTCTCGTTCATAAAGCCTCCTTTACCACTCCGCTATCGAGCCATCCTCGTGCGTCCACACCGGGTTGCGCCAGCGATGCCCTACCTTGGCGCGCTCCTCGACAAAAGTCTCGTCAATCTCGACGCCCAGGCCGGGCCCTTCGGGAATTGCACAGAAGCCATCGTTAATGGCTAGCGCGGACTTATCGACAAGGTAATCCAGTACATCGTTATCACGATTGTAGTGGATGCCCATGCTCTGCTCCTGGATGAATGCATTGTGGTTCACCGCATCCACATGCAGCGAAGCAGCCAGCGTCAACGGCCCCAGCGGGCAATGCGGCGCCAGCGCGACATCGTGACACGACGCCAGCGAGGCAATCTTCATGCCCTCGCTGATGCCGCCGCAGTGCGAGAGATCGGGCTGGATGATATCCACCATGCCCTCGCCCAGCAGGTCGCGGAACTGATAGCGGGTATGCAAGCGCTCGCCAGTGGCAATGGGATAGCCCAGGCCGCCCGCAATGTGCTTGAGGCTGGGCAAATGCTCGGGCAGTACCGGCTCCTCGACGAACATCGGGTGATAAGGCTCCAACTCGCGCATCAGCACCTTGGCCATGGGACGATGCACACGACCGTGAAAGTCGATAGCGATACCCACATCCGGGCCGACTACTTCGCGAGCCTCGGCGACCCGCGCCACCGCCTCGTCGATCTTGCGGTGCGAATCGACGATCTGCATTTCCGGCGTGCCATTCATCTTGAACGCCGTGAAGCCCTTATCGACCAAAGCCTTGGCGCCAGTCCCCACATCGCTGGGGCGATCGCCACCGGTCCAGGCATACATGCGCATCTTGTCGCGAACCTTGCCCCCCAGCAGTTGATAGACGGGCACCCCGAGATCGCGGCCCTTGAGGTCCCACAGCGCCTGGTCGATCCCCGCAATGGCGCTCATCAGGATCGGGCCGCCACGATAGAAACCCGCACGGTACATCGTGTCCCACAGGTATTCGATACGGTGTGGGTCCTGGCCGACCAGATAGTCGGCGAGTTCGTGCACCGCCGCCTCGACGGTGGCTGCGCGCCCTTCCACGACCGGCTCGCCCCAGCCATAACATCCTTCATCGGTCTCGATCTTGAGGAACAGCCAACGCGGCGGTACTTGCCAGGTCTTGAGCTGGGTAATCTTCACGAAAGGTCTCCTTGTCGATGCAACATGATGACACGCTCAACGCTCGTCAGAAGTGGCGCCGCCAGGCGGGGCCAATGAAGGTAAGTCCGCTGGGATTTCGGCGATACCTAGATCCTGTCCGGTGCGCTCGAGGACCGCCAAGGCGCAGGCTTGCGCTCGCTCCGGCTGACGCAGGCGAATCGCCTCCATCACCTTGCGGTGACGTTCCATGCTATCGGCAAGTTCATCGGCGCTCTGATTGGAGCGCTGGACCAATACCGTAATCGTGGGCCGCAACACATGACTGAGCTGCGTCCACACCACGTTGTGGGTCGCGGCGAAAATCGCCTCGTGGAAGGCCACATCGTAATCATCGTGGGAGCGTCCTTCCCAGCAATGATCGGACGTCTCGAGACTACGCACCATGCCCTCGTAGGCCTGCTCGATTGCCAGCAGATCGGTCGCCGTGGCGGCGGTTGCCGCCAGGTATGCCACGAACGGCTCGACCGCCACACGGAACGCATAGATTTCACGTTGGAAACGCGGATTGGGCTCGGCATAGCGCGCCATCCACTCGGTCACTCGCGGATCGAGCATGTGCCACTGGGTCAGCTCACGCACTCGGGTGCCCTGGCCTGAAATACGCACCAAAAGCCCCGCCGACACCAGGTTCTGCAAGACGCTGCGCACCGTGCTGCGGCTGACGCCATACGTTTCGCAAAGATCCAGCTCGCGGGGGATCAAGTCACCGGGTGCATAACGGCCACTGAAAATCGCCTCGGCCAACGACTCGGCGATATCGGGTCGTGCCGTGGTACCGGAAAGTGAAGAGGGGCGCATAAACGGCTCCGCCTGCCTTGTTGGACAAATTTACCTCTATGTCCGACATAGGTTCCAGTATTTTCGACCGTATTGCTCTTAGACATTGGTGCTATGGGGGTATAGCGACATGCAACTCCGAGAGGCAGGGCCCCGTATGGCACGGAAACAGGCTTGCTTTAGTTAGTAAGAGCATACCACTTACCCGTGGCGAGAAAAGAAAATCCCCCGCTTCGCAGCATCACGAAAAGCGGGGGATCCCACCAGGACATGCTCTCCGTCAGGAGGCCATCACGGTTTAACGATACACCGGCAACCGCGCGCAGACGGCTTCGACCTTGGCCTTGACGTCGGCTTCGGCCTGGCTGGTATCGCCCTGCTGCATGGCATCGAGAATGTCGCAGATCCAGCCGGCGAGGTCGGCGCACTCACTCTCGCCGAAGCCACGCGTCGTGACTGCCGGTGTGCCGATGCGCAGCCCGGAGGTAACAAACGGACTCTGCGGGTCGCCCGGCACGGCGTTCTTGTTGACGGTGATATGCGCACGCCCCAACGCGGCATCGGCGTCCTTGCCGGTCAGGCCCTGCTTGACCAGCGAGAGCAGGAAGAGATGATCCTCGGTGCCGCCGGAGACGACGTCATAGCCGCGCTCGATGAACACGCCGGCCATGGCCTTGGCATTGATCACTACCTGCTGCTGGTAGGCCTTGAAGTCGGACTCCATGGCTTCCTTGAAGCAGATCGCCTTGGCGGCGATGACGTGCATCAGCGGGCCGCCCTGCCCACCGGGGAAGACGGCGGACTGGAATTTCTTCTCGATCTCGGCGTCGTTTTCGGCGGAGATAATCAAACCACCGCGCGGGCCACGCAGGGTCTTGTGCGTGGTGGTGGTGACCACGTGCGCATGCGGTAGCGGGCTCGGATAGACGCCGGCGGCGACCAGCCCGGCAATGTGCGCCATGTCGACCAGCAGATAGGCGCCCACCTCATCGGCGATTTCACGGAACCTGGCCCAGTCGATGATCTGCGAATAGGCGGAAAAGCCGGCAATGATCATCTTCGGCTGGTGCTCGCGCGCCAGGCTGGTGACCTGGTCGTAATCGATCAGGCCGTTGTCGTCGAGGCCGTACTGTACGGCGTTGTAGTGCTTACCGGAGAAGTTCGGCTTGGCACCGTGGGTCAGGTGGCCACCTGCATCGAGGCTCATGCCCAGCACGGTGTCGCCAGGCTTGATCAGCGCCTGAAAAACCGCACCGTTGGCTTGGGAGCCGGAATGCGGCTGAACGTTAGCGTAGGTCGCGCCGAATAGTTCCTTGGCGTAGTCGATGGCCATCTGCTCGACGACATCGACGTACTCACAGCCACCGTAATAACGCTTGCCGGGATAGCCTTCCGCGTACTTATTGGTCAGCTGCGTACCCTGCGCCTGAATGACGCGTGGACTAGCATAGTTCTCGGAGGCGATCAGCTCGATGTGCGCTTCCTGACGGCCCACCTCCTGCTGCATGGCGTCCCACAGAGCATCATCGAAACCGGCAATCTGCATATCACGGGTGAACATCGGCGAGAGTCCTCGAATCACGGAAGGTCTGCGCGGCGGCAAGCCGCGTTGGGTCAACTAGGGCGCCATGATAGCGCAGCCCGCAACGCCTTTCATATGAAACGGGATCATGGGTCGCTACAGGATTTCTCATGGTCGCTTTAGAGGCACTCAAGCACGCGCGATGACCAAAACCGCACGTGGCGATGAGTGAACTCATCTTCTTCGCCTCGCCTTGGAACGCTACAGTGGCACTGCTCGGCAGCAGTTCGTCGTCGAGTGGAAGGAAGCATGGGGCATGGATGCCCGCTTACCGACAATGCCCTGCAAGTTTGGCCCTTCCCGCCGAACGATCAAACGATCCTCGGCGGGACTTCTTGCATTCAGGCACTCTTAATCGTGAATGCATTCGCTCCTCCCCAGCTCTGGACACCGGTACTCCGCAGGCATAGGCTTTGACATATGCTGCCTGACACAGGAGCCAGCCCATGAATACCGAACGCCATGTACGCCTTTTTCGCAACGGCCGCAATCAGGCTATACGCATTCCTCGAGAGTTCGAGCTAAGCGGTGACGACGCCCTCATTCGCCGCGAGGGCGATACACTCATCATCGAACCCATCAGAAAACCCGGTCTTCTGGAGACGTTGCGACAGCTCAGTTCCTTGGATGAAACGCTAGATGAAAGCGACGAAGGGTTACTGCCACTCGACGATATCAAGCTATGAAAACGACCGGCTATCTATTGGACACCAATATCGTCTCGGCACTCGTGCGTGATCCACAAGGCCAAGTGGCACGACGAATAGCCGACGTGGGAGAGCACGCCATCGCCACCAGTTCGATCGTCGCTGCCGAACTTCGCTTTGGCGCCCATAAACGCGGCTCCAAACGCCTGACGCATCAGGTGAAAACCCTGCTTGATGCGCTGACAATTCTACCTTTCGAGTCGCCTGCCGATCGCTATTATGCACAGATACGCTGTCATCTGGAGCGGGTCGGGACGCCAATAGGTCCTAACGACCTGCTGATCGCCGCCCAAGCACTATCGGAACAGCGCATCCTGGTCACCGCTAATCTCGGCGAATTTAGACGTGTCGAGGGGTTGAGCGTCGAGAATTGGCTTTGAATACTGCCCCCCACTAATACTCAAAATAATATTAGCTTTCGGCTCAAAACTTCAGGTTTCCCCCAACAACCGCAGACTTTCCATGGGCGCCTGACGACGTACCTGACGGGTCAGCAGATGGCCGATGCCCCCAATGAGCAGTCCGCCCCCCACGGGCATCACGACCCATAGCGGCCAATGTAGGCGCGGCGGTAGGTCGAACCATACCAGGTAGACGCCCAGCGCCGCCGCTTCCGCCAGCAATGCGCCCAACAGGCCGCTGGCAATGCCCAGTAGTGCGAATTCAGCACCTTGAATCTGTGCGACCATGCGGTCACTGGCGCCGAATACACGCAGCAGGGCGCTTTCGTGCGCGCGCATCGGGCGGCTCGCGGTAAGCGCGGCATAAAGCACGCTGAGCCCCGCCAGCAACACGAATACCAGCACCAGTTCGATGGCACGCGTCACTTGCCCCAGCAATTCGCGGACTTGTTCGAGAATGGCATCGACATTGAGCAACGAGACACCGGGATAGCGCGAGACCAGTTTGCCGATGGTCGCCTGACGGTCACCCTCCAGATGAAACGAGGTGATATAGCTATGGCTGAAGCGCTCGAGCGTCCCCGGTGGGAAAATCACGAAGAAATTGGGCCGGAAGCTTTCCCAGTCGAGACTGCGCAAACTGGTGACGCGCCCTGAAACGCGCTCACTACCGATGTCGAACCGCAGCACCTCACCAAGCGTCACGCCCAGGCGCTCGGCCAGGTCCTGCTCCATGGAGATCGGCACAGGGCGGCCTTCTTCGACAGGCGCGTCCGCATCGAACCAGTCACCGGCGACGATGCGATTGCCCTCGGGCATTGTCTCGCGCCAGGTCAGATTAAGTTCTCGGCGCAGCTTATCCGGCGTTTCTTGACCCGCCGATACCGTTGCATCTGCAGGCTTGCCATTGATGGAGACCAGCCGTCCGCGCACGATGGGATACAGGTCGCTGCGCGTGTCACTGGCATCCTCGACGATCTGTCGAAAACCTTCACGCTCGGCGGGCTGGATATTGATGGCGAAGTAGTTGGGCGTATCTTCAGGCAACTGCGATTCCCAGGCGGTCACCAGATCGCCGCGTATAAGCGCGATAATCGCCATGGCCGCGAACGTGACCGAAAAGGCCAGCAACTGCCCCAAGCTGGCATGTCGGCGGCGGGCCAATTGCCGTGCGCCGAGACGCCAAGCGTGCCGCGTACCGTGGCGGTGATCGCCGGCGACGCCTCGCACCAGTCGCAGCAGACCCGAGAGTAGCCCGTGACCCAATAACCACAAGGCTGCCAGCGCCAGTTCGCCGCCGATCAAAAGCCCCAGCGAGAGCGTGAAATCGCCCGAATACAACCACAGCAAAGCGCCGAAAACGCCACTGGCGATGACGACCACGGCCCAGCCGGCCATGGGCACGGGATCGAGTTCGCGTCGCAGCACCTTGAGAGCGCTCACCCTCTTGAGTCGTAACAAGGTAGGGCCGGCGAAGCCGATGAGCACCGCCAGCGCGGTCAGTACTCCCATCAATAACGGCAACGGCCCCGGCGGCGGCAGTTCGAGCGGTAGAAAATTCGTCAGAATCACCAGCAAGCCAGCCTGTCCCAGCAGGCCCAATAGCGCGCCCACCACCGCCGCCGCCAATGCCAGCCAGGCGAGCTGCAGGGCAAACAATGTCACCAGTTGTCGCTGAGAGGCGCCGAAACAGCGCAACAACGCCGCCGTATCCAAATGACGATCGACATAGCGGCGCGTGGCCATGGCCACTGCCACCCCCGCCAGCAATACCGCGGCCAGCCCCGAGAGGCTCAAGTAGCGTTGGGCGCGATCCAGCGCACCGCCGAGCCGAGGCCGATCCTCGCGCACGTCGCGCACCTCGACACCATTGTCGCGCAGTCTTTCCAGACGCGACTGCACGCGCGCCACGGCGTCGGGCGGCCCCTGGGCCAGCAGTTCGTATTCGAGCCGCGAGCCGGGCTGCACCAGGTCGGTCGCCGCCAGGTCATCGCGGTGCATCATCACGCGTGGATTGAAGGCCGAGAACCCCGCGCTCTGATCCGGCTCGCGCTCGATCAGGCCGCTCACGGTGAGCGTGCTGTCGCCTATCGCGAGCGCGTCACCGATATCGAGTTCCATCAACCGCGCCAGACGCGGCGCCACCCACACGCTGCCGGGCGCGGGGCCATGAGCCAGCATCTCGAGGCCTTCGCCACGCTCGACGCGCACCTGCCCATACAACGGATAAGCGGCGTCAACGACCTTGAGACTGGCCGGTTGAAAGGCATCGTCGCGACTGACCATCGAAATCAGGTCGACCTGTTGCGAAAGCGTCAGTCCGGCATCGCGAAGCGTCTGACGAAGTTCCTCGGAGAAAGGGTCGCCCTGCTCGAGCACCAAATCGCCGCCCATCAGCTGCCCGGCCTGTCGAGTCAGCCCCCGGTCAAGACGATCCAGGAAGAAACCGATCATCGTCGAGGCTGCCACTGCCAGCGCCAGCGCCACGAACAGCGCCCGCACATCGGCGGCACGCAGATCACGCCACAACCCCTTGAGCGATAGCGAGAGCGCCTTCACGAGGCCACCTCGTCGTGACTCATGGTCTGCAGGCGCCCTTCGTCAAGGCGCAGGCAACGCCCGCAGCGGCGTGCCAGAGCATGATCGTGTGTGACCAATATCAAGGTCGTGCCCATTTCCTGATTGAGCTCGAACAGCAAGTCGATGATATGCGCCCCCGTGGCGCGATCGAGATTGCCGGTGGGCTCGTCGGCGAAGACCAGCCGAGGATGGCTGACGAAGGCACGCGCCACCGCCACGCGTTGCTGCTCACCGCCGGAAAGCTGCTTGGGTAGATGGCCAAGCCGCTCACCGAGCCCCACGCGCGTCAACCAGGTGCGTGCTCGCTGCTCGTCATCGCCCGAAGGTGCAAGTTCCTGAGGCAGCAGGACGTTTTCCAGCGCCGTCAGAGTCGGCAGGAGTTGAAAGTTCTGAAACACGAACCCGACTTGCCCGGCCCGCAGACGCGCCCGACCGTCTTCATCCAGGGCATTCAAC
The DNA here is from genome assembly GCF_029889785.1 of Chromohalobacter sp. 48-RD10. Taxonomy (NCBI): domain Bacteria; kingdom Pseudomonadati; phylum Pseudomonadota; class Gammaproteobacteria; order Oceanospirillales; family Halomonadaceae; genus Chromohalobacter; species Chromohalobacter sp. 48-RD10. Next base: position 45,789 of record NZ_JARANX010000006.1, read on the forward strand.
GATTCACCGAACAACTGAATATCGCCTTCACTGGGCGTATCCAGCCCCGCCAGTAAGCCCAGCAGAGTCGACTTGCCCGATCCGGAACTCCCCAAGATGGCCACACTCTCACCGCCATGGACGTGCAATGCCAAGTCGTCGAGAATTGTCAGTACTCGCTCACCGCTGCGCACGCGCTGCGCGACGTTACTGGCGTGTAAAATGGGAGTTTTAGCTTCACTCAAGGAGTCGTCGGACATGTGTGATAATTCCTCTTCCTGGATACGCAAAGGCATGCGCGTCTTGATGGCCGCCGTGTTGTGCTTCGCTGCGGGACATGCCGTGAATGCCCGCGCCGATACGCTGCTGGTAGTCGGCGATAGCCTGAGCGCGGCCCACGGTATCGAGCGCGACGCCGGCTGGGTCAACTTGCTTCGACAACGCCTGGACAGTCAACACCAAGTGATCAACGCCAGCATCAGCGGCGACACCACCTCGAGCGGCGCAGCGCGCCTGCCAGAACTGCTCGAGCGTCACGCACCAGACGTCGTGCTGCTCGAACTGGGCGGTAATGACGGCCTGCGCGGACTTTCACCGCAGCAGATGAAACTCAATTTGCGTGACATGATCGAAAAAAGCCAGGCAGCCGACGCACGCGTACTGCTGCTGGGCATCGAAATACCGCCCAATTACGGCGCCTCTTACACCGATGCCTTTCGCGGCGTTTTCCGGCAGCTCAGTGAAGAATACGCCCTTCCCCTGGTGCCCTTCATTCTCGATGGTATCGCCCTGCAAGATACCATGATGCAGGATGACGGCATTCATCCCACCGCCGAGGCGCAGCCCACTATCCTCGACAATGTGTGGCCCGAGCTGAAAGTCCTGCTATCCGACGATGCCGATAAGCCGAAATCGTCACGTTGTTTGCAGACCATCGCTACCGATGCCGGTGCCGGTGCCTTCTGTGAGTGCGCGTTTCCCGGTACGTGATAACGCTCAGCCAAAGCGACGCCCACCTGGTTGATTTTTACGCATATCATCGATGACTCTTTCACTTATGCTTACCGTACAAGGCTAATCATCGACAAGGAGGTCCCGATGAGTGACATGGACACCGCGCTGGTGGCCGCCTACCGGTTGAACGGTCAAGGTGGCGGTGAAGTATTGAGCATGAGCGATTTGCAGGCCGCCTGGGCCTGCGATGAGGCCCCTGTGTGGATGCATCTCGACTTTCGCCACGACGATATTGCAAGCTATCTCAACGATGTGGCCGAGCTCGACGGGACCGTGGTCGAGGCATTGCTCAAGGAAGACACGCGTCCGCGCGTGGCCAAGTTCGGGCGCGGTGTCGTCACCACGCTGCGCGGCGTCAACCATAACCCTGGCGCCGCCATGGACGACATGATCTCGCTGCGCGTGTGGATGACACCCAAGCGCATGATTACACTGCGTCGCCGGCCGTTGAAGGCCGCCAACGATGTCCGTGAACGCCTGGATGCCAGCGAAGGCGCGCTGTCTATGCCCGATCTTCTAGCTTGGCTTGTCGAGGCGCTGGTGGATCAGGTCGGCGACTATTCCCACCAACTCGATAACGCCCTCGGCGAGCTCGAGGAATTGCAACTCGCCAAGGGTGATGTCGACGCCGATGACCTCACCCGGCTGCGTCGCCCTTTCATCACCCTGCGGCGTTTCATGGGACCGCAACGCGACTGTCTTGCACAGCTTGCACAAAGCCCTCAGTGGATCGATGAGGCGACTCAGGTGTCATTACGCGAAAATGCCAACCAGCTCTCGCGCTACGTCGAGGATTTCAGCGCCATGCAAGAGCGCGCACTGATCCTCCAGGAGCAGATCTGGAGCGAGCACAACGAGCAACTCAACCAGCGCATGTACATGCTGGCCATCATCACCACCGTCTTCCTGCCCTTGAGCTTCTTGACCGGACTACTGGGCATCAACGTGGGCGGCATACCAGGGGCCGACAGTCCTTACGGTTTCGTCGTCTTCATCATGATCACCCTGGTGATGGGGCTCGGCGTGATGTGGCTACTCAAGCGCAAGCATTGGTGGTAACGATTTATCGATCGGTATGTCCCAAATCTCGCTCGGGATCGAGCCGATCGCGCACCTGCTGCTTGAGCCATTTGATATCGGGGAAGCCGCCGTCGCGCTTGCGCTCCCAGATCACGTCGTCGTCATCGTAGACGATTTCGAAATGGCCACCGTGGCTGGGCGCCAGTGCAACTTGCTCGATATCTTCACCGAAGGTCTGCAGCAACTCCTGCGCATACCACCCGGCCCGTAACAACCAGTGACATTGCGTGCAATAATGGATGCAAATGCGGGACATGGCGAGCGCGCCTCCATCGATGTATAGAGTGGCCATGATGCGGTGACCGCGCCCCTCGAACAAGTCAGTCAGCAGGCTTTTAACGTAAGGACAAAACGCATGAGTGATCGCGCCTTTTCCCTGACGCGGCTCTACGAGCGCTTGACCGGCGACGAAGACAGCCGGCTATGCCAAGACATTCCCGACGCCGCCTGCCATGAGCAGCCCGGCAACTTCCTGCGTCATTTACTGGCTTCGCTGGGCAACAAGCTCGCCGATGAGCTCTCCAGCGCCCGCCTGGTATTGCCGTGGCTGCTGGGCGCCCTCGGTGCACCAGTGTGGATGGTGGGCTTCCTGGTCCCGATCCGCGAGGCCGGCGCCCTGCTGCCGCAAGTATTCGTCGCCGGCTACATTCGCCTCAAGGCGATTCGCAAGGGCGTATGGGTCACCGGCGGCATCGTGCAGGCGCTCGCGGCGCTAGCGATGGCCATCATGGCATTGTTCGGCCAGGGCGCCTGGGGAGGTGCCATCGTTCTCGCCGCCTTGGTGGTACTGTCGCTTGGCCGTGGACTCTCGTCGATTGCCACCAAGGACGTGCTGGGCAAGACGATTTCCAAGCAACGCCGTGGCACTCTCATGGGATGGAGCGGTAGCGTCGCGGGCGCCATTACACTAGCCGTAGGCGCCGTGCTGATGCTTTTCGGCGACCGCCCGGGACAGATTGCGCTATCGATCCTGTTGCTCATCGCCGTGCTCGGCTGGGCGCTTAATGCGCTCTGCGCATCGCGCATCAAGGAAGAGCCCGGCGCCACCGAGGGCGGCCAGAATGTCTGGAGCAGCCTCGGCGAAGGTCTGCGCCTGCTGAGTACCGATCGCCACTTCCTGCACTTCAACATAGCGCGGGCACTGCTGCTTTCCAGTGCGCTGGCGCTACCCTATATCGCCCTGCTGGGACAGCAACAAAGTGGCTCCAACCTCGGCGGACTGGGCATCATGATCCTAGTCTCGGGCCTGGCGAGCATGCTGGCCAGCCCTATATGGGGCAAGCTTGCGGACCGCTCCAGCCGCAAGGTGATGCGCGACAGCGCCACGATTGCCACGTTGTGCTGCGCGGTGGCGGCATTGATCGCCTGGCTGCCCGGCGCGTGGAGCGACAGCGTATGGTCATACGCGCTGGTTTACGCGCTGCTCGTCATTGCCCATGCCGGCGTGCGCCTGGGCCGCAAGACGTACGTGGTCGACATGGCGGGCAGCGACAAGCGTGCCCTGTATGTCGCGCTCTCCAATACCTTCACCGGGATTCTCATGTTGCTGGTGGGTGGTTTACTGGGCACCATCGCGCACTTTATCGGCAGCGCTGGGTTATTACTGGTCCTGGCACTGTGCGCCCTTGGTGCAGCAGCCTCTAGCCAGCGTCTGCCGGAGGTCGAGATATAGTACGTCGCGTTGAAATCCACCCCCGGCATGGCCATGATGAGTGCATGACAGTCCTAAGGAACGCAGAGACGATGAAACGACCTCCCATGATCAGCCCGGCGCTACTGGAGCGTATTGTCAACGCGTCAGACGATGGCATCGTGGTGGCCGAACAGGAAGGCGACGAAACCATCCTGATCTATGCCAACCAAGGCTTCGAACGGCTCACTGGCTATAGTGCCGACGAGATCCTCTACCGCGACTGCCGATTCCTCCAGAACGGCGACCGCGATCAGCCCCAGTTGGATAACATTCGTCAGGCGCTCCACCAAGGACAAGCCTGCCAGGAGATCCTGCGCAACTATCGAAAGGACGGCTCGATGTTCTGGAACGAACTTTCGATCACGCCTGTCTTTGATGATGAAGACCAGCTAACCTACTTCGTCGGCGTGCAGAAGGATGTTACCCAGCGTGTCGAAGCGATGCAGGAACTCGAGCGTCTGCGCGCCGAGCGCGGGCAGACCTGAGCGATAGTATTCTGAGAACAAAAGTATTCTGAGCGAAGGTTTCAAGCGACGGGGCGCGCGACGAGTAGACGCTAGTTCATCGCGCTAGCCTTTACGCGACGCCCCCTCTATCATCGTGACTCGTGATCCATTTCCCAACCAAACCGGAATTCCATGGCGCAATACGTCTATACCATGAATCGGGTGGGCAAGATCGTCCCGCCCAAGCATGAAGTCCTCAAGGATATTTCGCTTTCCTTCTTCCCTGGCGCGAAGATCGGCGTGCTCGGCCTCAACGGCGCGGGCAAATCCACGCTACTACGGATCATGGCCGGTGTGGACAAGGAATTTAACGGCGAAGCACGTCCCATGCCGGGCATCAACATCGGCTATCTACCGCAGGAGCCCGAGCTCGACGACGAGAAGAACGTCCGCGAGACGGTCGAGGAAGCCTTGAGCGAAATCAAGGACGCCCAGGAACAACTCGAGGCGGTATATGTCGCCTATGCCGAGCCGGATGCCGATTTCGACGCCCTGGCCGCCGAGCAAGCACGTCTCGAAGACCTGATCGAGGCTGCCGACGCGCACAATATCGAGCGCAAGCTGGAAGTCGCCGCCGAGGCTCTGCGCCTGCCACCCTGGGATGCCAAGGTCGGCAACCTCTCCGGGGGCGAGCGCCGCCGCGTGGCATTGTGTCGTCTGCTGCTTTCGAGCCCCGACATGCTCTTGCTCGACGAACCGACCAACCACCTCGACGCCGAATCGGTGGCCTGGCTGGAGCGCTATCTGCATGACTATAGCGGGACCGTGGTGGCGATCACCCACGACCGCTACTTCCTCGACAACGTCGCCGGCTGGATTCTGGAGCTGGACCGTGGGCAAGGCATTCCCTTCGAGGGCAACTACTCGCAGTGGCTGGAATCGAAGGAAAAGCGCCTCGAGCAGGAAGCCAAGCAGGAGGCCTCCAAGAACAAGGCGATCAAGCAGGAGCTCGAGTGGGTACGCAGCAACGCCAAGGGGCGTCAGGCCAAGAACAAGGCACGTCTAAACCGCTTCGAGGAAATGCAATCGGGCGACTTCCAGAAGCGCAACGAGACCAACGAAATCTACATTCCGCCCGGGCCACGCCTCGGCGACAAGGTCATCGAGTTCCACGACGTGGCCAAGCGCTTCGACGATAAACTGCTGTTCGAGAACCTCTCGTTCCAACTACCCAAGGGCGCTATCGTCGGCATCGTCGGTGGCAACGGCGCCGGCAAGTCCACGCTTTTCAAGCTGATCGCCGGCATGGAACAGCCCGACAGCGGCGAGGTCGTCACCGGCGAGACTGTGGATGTCGCCTACGTGGAGCAGTTGCGCGATCATCTCGAGGACAAGCAAACCGTCTGGGAAGCGGTATCCGGCGGTCAGGACATGATCAGCATCAATGGCTACGAGATGTCGTCACGTGCCTACGTGGGACGCTTCAACTTCAAGGGCAACGATCAGCAAAAACGCCTATCGGAGCTCTCGGGGGGCGAGCGCGGTCGCTTGCAACTGGCACAGACCCTCAAGCAAGGCGCCAACGTCCTGCTGCTCGACGAACCGTCCAACGATCTCGACATCGAGACACTGCGCGCACTTGAAGAAGCGCTGCTCGCCTTTCCCGGCTGCGCGTTGGTCATCTCGCACGACCGCTGGTTCCTCGACCGTATCGCTACGCACATCCTCGCCTACGAAGGGGATTCCAACGTGGAGTTCTTCGAAGGCAACTACAGCGAGTACGAGGAAGACTATCGCCAGCGCGTGGGTAGCGACACGCCCAAGCGCATGAAGTACAAGCGTATCGATGCCTGACCGGCTCCGCCGGAGATTTAAGAACGCCCGCTGCGCAGGCTGAAGGTTGAAGCTGTAAGAAGACCCCACAACCGCCAGGTTAGTGGGGTCTTTTTATGCCCCCGCTCTTCCAGGCGCGAAGCGGACGTTCTTCCCGGCTTTTATCGACGCTTAGCCTCAATAAAAGCCGGACTCACCCTTCGGACGCGTCTTGAAGCGCCGATGCAACCATAGATACTGTTCGGGATGACGGCGAATGGCGGCTTCGATAAGGCTATTGATGTGGGTCGCGTCGACAACGTCATCGCCGGACGGGAACCCCTCCAACGCTGGCAGGTATTCCAGCGTATAGGTTTCATCGTCAGGGTTGCGGTGAAAGATCAACGGCATCACTGGCGCTCCCGTCATGCGGGCAATCTTGGCGGTCAACTTGAGCGTGGCGGCCTCAACCCCGAAGAAAGGCGCAAAGACGCTGGCATCACGTCCGAAATCCTGATCCGGCGAATACCACACGGCATGCCCTTCCTTGATACGACGCACTACACCGCGCAGGTCGTGGCGGTCGATGGCACGTCCGAAGATACGACGTCGTGCACGCGTCATGAAGCGCTCGAACAATGGATTATCGTGCGCCCGGTAGACAACATCGGCAGGAAAGAAGAGCGAATGCAGCGCACCGCCGAGATCGAGGGTCGAGAAGTGCACACCGATGATCAGTGCCCCTTTTCCCCGCGCCAAGGCCTGCGTCATGTGCTCTTCGCCCTTGAAGGTAACGCGATGGCGAAAACCTTCAGGGTCGCGGCACCATCCAGTGGCCGTCTCGAGAATGCCCTTGCCGTTGGCGATGAAGGTCTCACGCACCAGCCGAGACCGCTCCTCCTCGCTCAATTCGGGAAAACATAACGCCAGATTGGTCTCGGTAATGCGTCGGCGACTGCGCGCGAAGCGCCAGGCACACACACCGATGATGCGCCCTGCCGCCATCTTGAGGCGCCAGGGCAGCCAGGCACCAAGACGCATCAGTCCGATGGCCAGCCAGGTAAGCCAATAACGGGGATGGGCGAAATTGTCAGGAAATACGTGCTTGGCCATATCTCTCTCGGGGCATCGAAACGCCGCTCATTGTAGCGGATTTTTACACTGTGTCGGCCACCCGATAGCGACGCGGCACACGGGGCAGAAGGCCTGTCATCAGCGTATAACTGATGGTATCGCAGTGACGCGCCACCTCATCGATAGCCAATCCTTCGCCCCATAGCACGACCTGGCTACCGATGTTCGCCTCGGGCACCTCGGTAATATCGACCGTCAGCATGTCCATGGAGACCTTGCCGGCCAATGGCGCGCGCCGTCCCTCGACGAGAACCGGCGTACCATCGCGTGCGTGGCGATCGTAGCCATCACCGTAACCACAGGCGACTATACCAATGCGCGATGGGCGAGGCGCCCGCCAGCGTCCGCCGTAGCCGACCGTTTCCCCCGTCGCTAGCTCACGCACCGCGATGATCTCAGAGCGCAAGGTCATCACCGGTTGGAGGGCGCCACTGGCATCGTTGGCGCCTTCCAACGGGTCGCTGCCGTAAAGCATGACACCCGGGCGATTCCAGTCACCATGCGCTTGTGGCCATGCCAGCGTAGCCGGCGAATTGGCGAGGCACACCGGTGACCCGAGCCGCTCACGCAGGGCTTCGACACACGCCAGCTGTCGATGGAAATACGCTGGCTCAAGCGCATCGGCGGTGGCAAAGTGCGTCATTAGATGCAGATCGGTCACCTGGTCCGGTGCCGCTTTCAGACGCTGCCAACGCGCCTCGAACTCCTCGGGCGCAAATCCTAGGCGATGCATGCCAGAATCCAGCTTGAGCCAGGTCGTAATTGGCGCCCGAGGCCGATATGCCAGCAAGGCATCGAGCTGCCAATCGCTGTGCGCAACAATCCATAACCGATGTGCGTCGATGAGCGGCAACTCTTCGGCGTTGAAGAAACCCTCCAGCAACATGATTGGCTGCGTGATACCCGCATCGCGCAACGCAACCGCTTCCTCTAGACTCGCGACAGCGAACGCGGGGGCCATATCGGCCAAGGCGTTGGCGCACTCTACCGCGCCATGGCCGTAGCCCCCCGCCTTGAGGACCGCCATGGCGCGGCTTTGCGGCGCTTGATCGCAAGCAAGGCGATAATTGTGGCGCAAGGCGCCCAGGTCGATATCGGCGATCAGCGGCCGGGACATGGCAAACGTTCCTTCTGACAAGGCAATAACGAGCACCCTATTCTACCTTGCCCACAGGAGTAGTGCGCGGTACGACGAAAAACGCCGCACCCAGAGATGCGGCGTGACGAACAGGATTTGTCGAGCCTCGCGTCAGGGCGTGGTCGACTGCTCCATCGTGGGTCGTTCGCCGATGTCTTCCATCTGACTCATACCGCCGTCTTCGGGCAGGTGTAGTGTCACGGTCTGGGTTTCCCGCAGCCACTGGTTGAGATCGCGAATCACGTCCTGATCGAGCACTCCCGCCTGCTGGCGCAGTTCCACCATGTCGGTCACGTAAGTATAACGCGCATCGGCATAATCGGAGATCGCCTGATACAACGCCTGCTCGGCGTCGAGCACATCGACGATATTGCGGGTCCCCACCTCGTAACCGGAACGCGTCGCTTCCAGTGCGCTGCGATTGGAAACGATCGCCTGTTGTTGGGCCTCAACGCTTTCGACATCGTTCATGACCTGCGTGAATAGCGAGCGCACCTGCTGCGTAGTGTCGCGACGCTGAGCCTCGAAATCATACTGCGTCGCTTCCAGCGTGTAGGTCTGCTGACGCACCTGGGCGCTGGTCGTCCCGCCACGGTAGATTGGTAATTTAGCTGTCAGCCCCACTTCAGTTTGCCCGTTGTGGCCGTCCAGATAATCCTGGTCGCTATCCGAATAATTGTAGTTGGCGAAGGCCGAGAGCGTCGGCTTGTGGCCGGCTTCCGCCTGCTCGACTTCCGCTCGGGAGACATCCACCGCCGCCTGAGCCGCCTGTACTTCGGGATTATTGGCGATCGCCATCTGAATCCAGTTCTCACGCCCCGCCGGCTCGGGAGACTCGATGGGAATATCGTCCGACAAGGCGTCGATGCTGTCGTAACGCTTGCCGGTCAGGCGTTCCAGCGCCTCGAAACTAACCTGCAGATCGTTTTCGGCGGAAATGCGCTGAGAGCGGGCTAGATCGTAAGATGCCTGTGCCTCGTTGACGTCGGTGGTTGCCACCAGTCCGACATCGAATTGCTCCTGCGCCTGGTCGAGCTGACGCTTGATGGCTTTCTCTTGGGAGATACTCGCCTCGAGCACGTCATGGGCACGCAGGATCTCGAAATACGCCGAGGCGACATCGTAGAGCAATTGCTGGCGATCGGCTTGTAGCAAGAGCGCTTGCTGGCCAGTCTCGCGCTTGGCGATTTCAAGCTCAGCCCAGCTCGTGGCGTCATACAGCGCCTGAGTCAATTCGAGGCCGGCGCTGGTCGAGTTATAGCTGCTTTCAGGCTCCGCTCCAGGACTTGTTCCAGCGCCTCCCGTTCCGGCGCCTCCTGCAGCACTCGAGGAGCTCTGACTCTCCAACGTGTTGTTGTGCGTAACCTGCGCGGTCGCATCGATTTGCGGCAACAAGCTGCCACGCGCCACGTCACGCCCGGCCTCGACACTCTGGAAGGACGACCGCGAGGCACCCAGAGTGGAATTGTTCTGCAGGGCATCCTGAGTAATGGTCCACAAATCGGCGGCATGCGCCTGAGAGGTGACAGCGGCGGCGATCAGCACCGGCAATAAACGCAGCCGAAATTTCGGCGATGACGGCTCTCGAGAGGACATCGGCTTGGGTTCCTTTCTTTTGACGCACGTTCTTTTGACGAACGTGCTTTGACTGACTTGCTTTTCACTGATTTTCTCAGGGGCGGGCTGATTACGGGCTCGACGACCGGCAGCGTCACCGCCAACAGGTGGCATCGTGGTTACATACAATGCCGCATGTATTGCCTCAGATCAATGTATCAGGCAAATAAGCAAGCACCAAGGATAGCGTGGAAAGCGCGTCATTGCCGTGACGAATAAGTGGCATGACAAGCCATGCGGCCCATCATGCCTGTCGCGTCATTCAAAAATAGAGTCAAGCGACAACCCTTGCTTTTCCAGTACCCGGCGCAATTTTTTCAACGCCTCAACCTGAATCTGGCGCACCCGTTCACGCGTCAGACCGACTTCCGCCCCAACATTCTCGAGGGTCGCGGCTTCATGCCCGCGCAAACCGAAGCGACGCACGACGACTTCCATCTGTTTGTCGGTCAACTCCGCCAGCCAGTCATCGACGTGCTGCTTGACGTCGTTGCCGACCAGCAGCGACTCGGGACCGGCTTCGTTTTCATCGGCCAGCGTATCGATCAAAGGCTTATCGCTCTCGCCGCCCATCGGGTAGTCGACCGACGACACACGCTCGTTGAGCCCGAGCATCTTCTTGACGGTGCCCACCGGCTTGTCCAGAAAGTCGGCAATTTCTTCGGCTGTGGCTTCATGGTCGAGTCGCTGTGTCAGCTCACGCGCGGCCCGCAGGTAAATGTTGAGTTCCTTGACCACATGAATGGGCAAGCGAATCGTGCGTGTCTGATTCATCAGCGCCCGCTCGATGGTCTGACGAATCCACCAGGTCGCATAGGTCGAGAAGCGAAAGCCCCTCTCGGGGTCGAACTTTTCCACGGCACGAATCAGACCCAGGTTACCTTCCTCGATTAGGTCGAGTAGAGACAATCCCCGGTTGAGATAACGTCTGGCGATCTTGACGACCAGACGCAGATTCGACTCGATCATGCGCTGGCGCCCAGCGGGATCGCCCTGCTGGGCCAGGCGCCCGTAGTGGACTTCTTCTTCGGGGGTCAAAAGCGGCGAAAAGCCGATCTCGTTGAGGTAAATCTGTGTTGCGTCGAGGCTTTGATGGTGACTTCTTTCGTCACGATTCAGCGCTTTCTCGAACGCATCGTCATCCTTGTCGCTAGCGACCTCTCCGGCATCGACCTCCACTTCGTTGTCGACATCGTCGAGATCCACACCCTGAATATCCCGCTCCAGCATGCTCATATCCAATACCCCACTTTACTGCTACCGATTTGATAACCACGGCCGGAGCGTACGAGCCACCGACCATGGCGGACCACCTGTTTCTTGTTGTCGCATGTTCAGGGTCTGAGTCCTGCCGTGCTCAATGCGGCGGCAGGTACTCCATTGGGTCTTGAGGCTGGCCGTCCTGGCGCACCTCGAAATGCAGCTTGACACGGTCGGCATCGGTATCGCCCATGGTGGCAATGACTTCTCCTGCCTCGACGACATCGTTTTCCTCCACGCGCAACGTATCATTATGCGCGTAAGCACTCAGGAAATGGTCGTTATGCTTGAGAATGATGAGGTTGCCATATCCGCGGACACCACTACCGGCATATACCACGATACCCGGACCCGCTGCCTTGACAGGTTGCCCCTTTTCACCGGCGATATCAATGCCGGCCGTCACGGTGGAATTGTCGTCGAAACCGTTGACGACATCGCCCTCTGTAGGCCACTGCCAAGCCACATTTTCGACCGGCTGGTACTCGCGTTGCGAGCGGTCGGTCGTGGCGTCGCTTTCACCAGCAACGCTCGTGCCAGCCTCGCGGGTGGGTTCGGATGATTCGTCGCCCGTCGCCTGGTCGTCCGTACTCGCACTATCGGCTTGCGTCTCCTGCTGCTCATCGCTGGCGGCTGACGCGCCCGAGGCGTCGCTCTCGTTTTCGTCATCGCGCGCAGACTCGTCGGCCGCATCGTCCGTATCGTAGACCGGCCCCGGCGCACCGCTTTTGCTGGCCTCGGAGGCGGCCCCTATGGCCTGCGCGTCGATGGAGGCGGCTGCCAGGTCGCGACCTTGCGACGACGTGCTATCCGCCGGCGCCAGCCAGTCATCGTCCTGAGCGCCCCCGGTCGTATCGGCATCACTGCCCAGCGGCGTTGCGGTCGCGCCACTTGTCTCGTCGGACGCTTCACTTGACGCCGCCCGGGCGGCGCCATCGGGGGTCAGGCGTAACGTTTGTCCAGGCTCGAGGCGATAGGGCGGCGTAATATCATTGAGTTGCGCCAAGTTACGGAAATCGAGGTTGTTCTGCCAGGCAATGCCATACAAGGTGTCACCCGACTTGACGGTATAAGAACTCGGCGGGTCGCTATTACGACTGACCGAGAGATCCTGCACTTGGGGCGCGCCGCTGGAGCTTGCGCATCCCGCCAATCCCAACGCCACGAGTCCCAGCGCGGGCAGTAGTCGACGAGCGTCAGACATGGGTTCGGTCCTCTTTAAACGGGGAAGGACTGCGTTCGCCGATGACCATGACCAGCACCAGGCCGGCGATCATCAAAGCGACCGCCGTCAGCAACTGGGCCGGCTCACCGGTGATCACGCTGTAGTCCGAAGGTATGAGATAGCGATATTCGAGCGGCACGATCTTGTCGCCACTTGCCAGGCGATAGCTGACCAATTGGCGCCATGGCCAGAGTTGCGGCAACGAGCCGAGAATGAAGCCGACCAAGGTCAGGAGCGTTCCCAGTCGGTAGTGATGAAAAAGCCACGACAGGACCCGCGAGAACACCATCAAGCCGATGACACAGCCCGCGCCGAAGGTCGCGATCAAGGCCAGGTCGGCACTCTTGACGCCCTCCATGACTGTCCCATAAAGCCCCATCACCAATAGCAGGAAGCTCCCCGAGACGCCCGGCAGGAGCATCGCACTGATGGCGATGGCGCCACCCACCAACAATACCCACTGACTGGCCTCGGTGGGCGCCGGCAACAGGCTGGGCAGCCACAAGGCCACACAGACGCCCAGAATCAACGGAAAGATGTGCTGCCACTGCCAGTGACCGACCTGTCGGCCTACGACAATGGCCGAGGCCAGTACCAGGCCGAAGAAAAATGCATTGAGCAGTAGCTGATGATGATCGAGCAGCCAGGTCACGAGATGCGCGACACTCACCAGGCTCGCCACGATCCCCAGCATCAGAGGCAGCAGAAACGCCAGATTGAGATGCCCAGCGAGCCCCGCCAGACCACCGCGACGCCACGCCCCAAAGGCACGTGGGCCGAATTGCTTGATCGAGTGGATCAACTCCTCGTAGATGCCCGTGATGAAGGCAATGGTGCCGCCGGACACTCCGGGTACCGCGTCCGCGGCGCCCATCCCGGCGCCCTTGCAGAAAAGCGTCAGGTAACGCTTCATTTTATGACCCCTTCCAGTAGCGGTACGAATCTGACCTGCTCGAGCCGCGTACGTTCGAAGGTGGCGCCGCGACGCCGCACGCGTGTCAGCCATTGGCGGCCCGCCTCATCTTCCAGCGGTGCGATCAATTCCCCCCCATCATCCAACTGAGACAATAGCTCCGGAGGTAGCTCGCTGGCGCAGGCAGTAAGCAGAATGACATCGAAAGGGGCCGCCTGAGGCCATCCATGTCCGCCGTCTTCATGTCGCAGGCCCACGTTATCAACGCCCAGCATGGACAGGCGTGAAGTCGCACTGCGATGCAGCGCACCGATGCGCTCGATGCTCCATACCGACTCCACCAGACGCGCCAGAATCAACGTCTGGTAGCCCGAGCCGGTCCCGACTTCCAACACGCGTCGCGGCTGCGCGGCCAGCACCAACTCGGTCATGCGCGCCACGATCCATGGTTGCGAGAGCGTCTGCCCCTGCCCCAGCGGCAAGGCGGTATCTTCATAGGCGCGGTGCGCCAGCGCCTCGTCGAGGAAGACGTGACGCGGCTCACGAGCCATGGTATCGAGCACTCGTGCGTCACGGATGCCGTTTGCTTGCAGCCGCCGTATCAAGCGATTGCGAGTACGCTGTGAGGTCATACCGATGCCACCGAGTCGGTGTGTTGTATCGTGTGAGTCAGGAATTCGACAATGCATCCAGCCAGTTCCGTACGTCGTCCAACGCTGTGTGGCGTGTGAGATCGGTCTGAAGGGGCGTGATCGACACGTATCCCGCTTCGATGGCCGCGAAATCGGTGTCCGCTCCATCATCGGCGTTATCGCCGACGGCGGCAATCCAATAACGCTCGCGGCCACGCGGATCTTTCACCTTCATCGGCTGGGCCGCAGGGCCACGATATCCCATCCGCGTCACGCGTACTCCCTGAATATCTTCCCAAGGCACGTCCGGCACATTGACGTTGAGCAGACTCCGCGGGGGCAACGACAGTGACTCCGCCGCCCCCATCAAGGTCGACGCGACGCGGCCGGCCGTCTCGAAATAGCGCTCGCCGCAAAGCGATACGGCAATCGCCGCCATGCCTAAATTGCGTCCTTCCATGGCGGCGGCCACGGTGCCCGAATACAGCACGTCATCGCCCAGATTGCCGCCATGATTGATACCCGAGATCACCAGGTCAGGTTTCTCGTCCCAGACCCCGTTGACGCCCAGATACACGCAATCGGCCGGCGTGCCGTCGACTGAATAGAAGCCGTTATCGAGGGCCGTCAACGCCAGGGGGCGCGTCAGCGTCAGCGAATTGCTGGCGCCGCTCTTGTCACGGTCCGGAGCCACCACACGCAGGCGCCCATGTGCCGAGAGCGCATCATGAAGCGCCCGCAGCCCCGGCGCATGGACGCCATCATCGTTGGATAACAGTAACTTGCGCATATCTATCCTCTTGCTTGTCTGATAGCCGATATCCCTTCACAGCAACGGGTGATGCAGCAATTCTCGCAATACAGAGGTCGCGAAGGCCCCACGCGGCAAGCCAAAGCCAAGCGTCACCCGGTTGGGGGCTTCATGTGCCAGCGATGGTGCGTCAAGCGGCACGCATAGCGGACGCCGATCCATGCGTACGCCGGCGGCTTCCAGTCCCTGCATGAGTGCTTCATGCCGCGCCACGAGGCGCGTTTCTTCTTCAGCCACCTCTGCGCCACTCTCCAGACGCCCGCGCCCCCACATCGGGCCGGTGGGCGTGACATCGCCGCGCGCCGCGCGTTCGTGCAAGGCGACGTCAATCTCGTCGGCCGCAAAACGGCTGGCCGTTCCCGCCAGCGCCAGCACATCCCCCGGACGTGGCGTCCGCCAGGTCTGCGCGCGCAGGCGCGTAGCCAGCACCTCATTGAACAGGAAGCTACGCGCCGCCGAAAGCTGCATCCCATGCGGGTCGTCACGCTTGCGCCAACCGCGTACAAAGGCCTTCTGAGCAAGTATCAAATTGCGCCCTTCGCGACCGAAGCGTTGCGGACCGAAGTAATTGGGCACGCCATCCGCGCAAAGGGTTCGCCAACGACGCGCCAAGTCGGGATGTGCGGCAATCTCGCCGCTCAGACGAAGCGTAAAATGGTTGGCACGATGCACGCCGCGCTTGAGCTTGCGTGGATGACGTCGCGCATCGTGCACCACCATGCCCATGTCACTGAGCTGGGTAGCGAATGCGTCAGGGGCATCACGCCCGGGGAGATGCACTGAGAGCCATTGCCGGGTAACCGCGACGCGGTCCTTGAGGCCGCTATAGCCCACGTCACGCGGACGCACGCCACACACTCGCGCCACATGCTTGGCGGCTTCCGGCGTCGTCAGACCGCGCTTCTCGATCCACAGCCAGAGGTGTTCACCCTGCCCTTCGGGCACGAAGTCGAACACTTCTTCGACGATGAAATCATCAGGTGTCATGCGAAAATCGCCCGGGGCCAGCGGTCCACCGTGAGCATACGGCCATTCAGGTGGCCAAAGCGACATATCGCTCATGTTGCGTCCGCGCATATCAGCAGCACCACCGCCTCGGCGGCGATACCTTCCTTGCGCCCGGTAAAACCGAGCCGCTCGCTGGTGGTCGCCTTGACGTTGACGGCGTCTTCCGCCGCACCGAGCGTCTCGGCAATACGCGTGCGCATCAGCGCGATATGATCGCCCAGACGCGGCGCCTGGGCGATCACAGTCGTATCCAGGTTGACGATCCGATAGCCCGCGGCAGCGACTTGGTCATATACCCGACGCAGCAATTCGCGACTGTCGGCACCTTCCCAGGTCGCGTCGGTATCGGGAAAATGATGGCCGATATCGCCCAAGCCGCAGGCCCCGAGCAGCGCATCGCACAGCGCGTGCAACAGGACGTCGCCGTCCGAATGGGCGATGAAACCGTGCGTATGCGCGATGCGCACGCCGCCGATCATCAGGTGATCGCCATCGCCGAAGCGGTGCACATCAAAACCGTGACCAATACGTAGCGTCATGAACATGTCTCGTCGGAAAGCGGGGCATCGCACGCGATTTCGCTGAGAAGCCGCGTGGCGAGGGAAAGATCCTCGGGATGTGTAATCTTGAGATTATCCCGACGGCCGGGCACCAAGCGCGGCGCCAGACCCAGCGCCTCGAGTGCCGAAGCCTCGTCGGTGAGCGCCACGCGCGTGTCGCGAGCATGCGCGAATGCCCGGCACAGTACGCGATAGGAAGCGCCTTGCGGGGTCATGGCATGCCATAATCCCTCGCGCGACACGGTATGCACGACATGGCCGTCGGCATCGGCGCGCTTCATGGTGTCCGCCACAGGCGCCGCCAGCAGCCCGCCATCGGGTGAGGTTTCAAGCTCCGAGAGCAGGCGACGCAAGTCATAGAGCGCGACGCAAGGACGCGCGACGTCGTGGACCAACACCAGGTCGTCATCCGCCGCGATACCCTCGAGCGAGGCCAGCGCGTTCGCCACCGAATCAGCACGTTCATGGCCACCGGAAACGCGCTGCCAGTCGGCAAAGGGAACCCACGCAGGCGAGAAGCGCGCGTCGTCGGCATCGAGGCACAGGCGCAGCGCCGCGTCCGGAAAGGCGGCGTGCAAACGCGCCAAGGTATGCGCCAGTACCGGCCGGCCTGCGATGTCGAGATACTGCTTGGGCAAGGCGACGCCCATGCGGCGGCCTTGCCCTGCCGCCGGCACGATCAACCACAATCGACTCACGGCGCAGCCTCCTCGGGCATCGCCGCCGCCTTTTCGGGGTCACCGCGTACCGTCGTGGCACTTTGTTCGACGATGGAGCGCTCGGCGGTTACGCCGGGCACCCAGAAAAACTGCTCGTCACGGCGTACCATGCCCAAATCGCTACGTGCCCGTTCCTCGATGGCATCGAGCCCTTTCTTGAGATCGATCACCTCCGCCGCCAGGCGATCGTTGCGCGCCTGCAGCCGGTCGTTTTTTTCTTCGAGCACATCGGCACGGTGACGAATATGGTTGAGTTCACGCACTCCCCCTTCACCGAACCACAGGTGATACTGCAGTAGACCGATCAGTACCACCAGCGCTATGCATATCCACTTCAACATCGTTGGTTCCGTTTTGGACCGACAGCTGCCCAGCATTATGCCATCATCAAGGCACCTGCGCAGTCCACGCGGCGAGCCGTCGCCGTACGATCGCCCCGCTGAGCGCGACGTCAAGGAGCCCCATATGTACAAACTCGCGTTTTTCGTTCCCATGGACGACGCCGAAAGCGTCAAGGAAGCGGTTTTCGCTACCGGCGCCGGGCGCATCGGCGGCTACGAAGCCTGCTGCTTCCAGACGCCAGGACAGGGCCAGTTTCGCCCCCTCGACGGCGCCGACCCACATATCGGCCAGGTCGGTACGCTCAGCCATGTCGAGGAATTGAAGGTCGAGCTGGTGTGCGAGGACGATCACCTGGAAGCCGCCGTGGCGGCGCTCAAGCTGGCTCATCCGTACGAGGAGCCGGCATATGAGGCGTGGCATCTTGCAAACGTTTAGGCGCGTTACGCGCTGCCCAGATAACGTTCGCGGTCTTCGGCGGTGATGTCGCTCACGTGAAGCGAGTAGTCACCGCCCCGGCGATCGTCGAAATAGTGGCGCAAGGTGCGTTCGATGGTCGGGAAGGCCAACTCGTGCCAGGGAATCTCGGCTTCCTCGAACAGCGCCACCTCGAGACTCTCCGGGCCGGACGCATAGTCGCCGCGCAGTGCGCCACGGAAGATCATGTAGACCTGGTTGATGTGTGGCAGATTGATGAGCGTATAAAGGCCTTCGAGGTCGACATCGGCGCAGGCTTCCTCGCGTGTCTCGCGCGTGGCGGCTTCGGACGTGGTTTCGCCGTTTTCCATGAAGCCGGCAGGCAGCGTCCAGTAGCCCATGCGAGGCGCGATCGCACGCCGGCACAGCAAGACGCGCTCGCCCGCTACCGGTAAGGTACCGGCCACGATGCGCGGATTCTGATAATGGATGGTGCCGCAGGCATCGCAGAGAAAACGCCCGCGATCGTCGCCCTCGGGAATCGCGAAACGCACGGTTTGGCCACAATGGCTACAGAAATTCATGGTCGTCCTCGGGCGAGCGATATGGCGCCCAATTAGGTGAAAAGCAACATGTTAGAGACACTGCGCGAACGCCTGCAAGCGCATCAGCCGCGCCAGTTGAACGCCGACATGCCCAGAGCCGCAGTGCTGCTTGCGATCATCGAGCGCCGCGAGCCCACGCTCGTGCTGACACGCCGTGCCGGCCATCTCGCGCAGCATGGCGGACAAGTTGCGTTTCCCGGTGGCAAGGTCGAACCCGAGGATGCCGACTTGTGGGCCACGGCCTTGCGCGAGGCGCATGAGGAGATCGCCCTGCCGCCCGCGCAAGTCGCACGCCTCGGCCGGCTAAGCGATATCACCTCACGTCACGGCATCTGCGTGACGCCGTTCGTCGGCTTGATTCCGCCCGGCCTTCCACTGGTACCGGACCATAATGAGCTGGATACCATTTTCGAAGTGCCATTGGCGTGGTTCCTCGAGGATCGCCGTAGCCACACGGATGTCATCCGTCACGGCGAGCACACTTATTATGTGCCCAGCTATGCTTACGCCAATCATGTCATATGGGGCCTGTCGGCGATGATGCTGGTCGAACTGCTGGCGGTGGGATTCGAGCGCCCCATCAGCCTCGACCGTGCGCCCCTCGGTAGTCCGTTGCGGCATCTGCCCGCACCACCCCCGCCACGGCCTTGATACCGGCTGGTTCCACCGCACACTTCGCTGAGCAGCACCATCGACCCGGCCCGTTAAAGGCGCCGCCTCACCACGCGTCGTCAAACACGCCAGGCTCGGCCTCGATCGCAGCCAATTGTGCCCTCCCTATGGGCAGCCACTGGCGCACGACGAAGTCCGCGCTGGCCAACTTGGCGCGATAGAAGGAGCGCCCTAAGAGGCGCTCCTTGCATTGGCGACGCCCTCGTTGGCGGGCGCATCGCGCAAGCGGCGTATCAAGACGCCACTTTCTCCTCGACCGGCATGGCAGAGACGCCCGGCTTGATGACGGCATACGCCACCCCGGCGATCACCGCACCCACCGCAATGGACATGAGATACAACAGCGCCAGATTGACCGCATGGGGAATCAGCAGCACGAAGAGTCCACCGTGCGGCGCCATCAACTGAATGCCGAAATACATCGACAAGGCCCCGGTCACGGCCCCGCCGACGATGCATACCGGCAACACACGCAAAGGGTCCTTGGCGGCGAAGGGAATCGCGCCTTCGGTAATGAAGCAAAGCCCCAACACGAAAGCCGCCTTGCCCCCCTCGCGCTCGGTTTCATCGAACTTGCGCTTGGCCAGCATGCTGGCGATCCCAATCGCCAGCGGCGGTACCATCCCCGCTGCCATGATGGCCGCCATCGGCGCATAGGTCTCGCTCGACAACAGACCCACACCGAAGGTATACGCCGCCTTGTTGACCGGTCCGCCCATGTCGACGCACATCATCCCGCCGAGCAGCAGACCCAGCAGCACGGCATTGGTCGAGCCCATGCTGTCGAGGAACGAAGTCAAGGCGTTGAGCAAGCCCGCCACCGGCGTGCCGATGATGTAGATCATCACCAGCCCGGTGAACAGACTCGCCAGCAAGGGAATGATCAGGATCGGCTTGAGCGATTCCACACTCGCCGGCAGCTTGAGATACCGGGTGATCGCATGGGCGGCATAACCGGCCAGGAAGCCGGCAAGAATACCGCCGATGAAACCCGCGCCGATATTGCTGGCCAGCATGCCACCGATCATGCCGGGCGCGATCCCTGGCCGGTCGGCGATGGAGTAGGCGATATAACCCGCGAGGACCGGTACCATCAAGGCAAAGGCGGTATCGCCACCGATCTGCATCAGGGCTGCCGCAAGGGTGCCCTCTTCCTTGAAGGCCTCGATACCGAACACGAACGAGAGGGCGATGCACAAGCCACCGGCGACCACCATCGGCAGCATGAACGAAACCCCGGTGAGCAGGTGCTTGTAGACCCCTTTGTCCTTGACGCTCTTGCCTTTGCCAGCGGCTTTGTCGCCGGACGCAGCAACGCTGCCCTGGCTCTCCACGTCGGCTTCGGCAAGGGCTTCTTGCACGGTCTGTCGAGCCTTCTTGAGCGCATTGCCAGTCGACGTTCGGTAGATGCGTTTGCCTGCAAAGCGCTCGTCGTTGACTTCGATATCGCAGGCCAGCAGCACCACATCGGCCGCCGCGATGTCCGCCTCGCTAAGCTCATTCTGCGCCCCGACCGAGCCTTGGGTTTCGACGCGGATATGATGACCCAGGCCGCGTCCAGCCTCTTCCAGCGCCTCGGCGGCCATGAAGGTATGCGCCACCCCCGTCGGACACGCCGTCACCGCGACAATACGCTGGCCTTGACCATCGCCGCCCTCGGCGGCGTTCGTGGACGCTGCCTGTGGCGCTGCTGTGTCATCGCCAGCGAAGCGTTCGGCCTCGCGCTCGGCACGTGACAGGAATGCCTCCGGATCGGGCAGCGCCTCGGCGATGGGCGCCTGGAATAGGCGCTTGTCCGTGAAGCGAGAGGCTTCCGGCACGTGGTCGGCGGCTACGATAATTAGTTCGGCATCACGCAGCTCCGCCTCGGAAACCGGCTGTGGCGGCTCGAGTTCGCCGTGCATTTCCACCGTGACCTGCCAACCGCGACGCCGGGCGGCTTGCTCGAGGCGTCGGGCCGCCAGAAACGTCGTCGCCACGCCACTCGGGCAGGCCGTGATAAGGATCGCTTTCATGAGTCCTCCCTCGCGTTATCGTCGAGCCGACGCACGCACGTATTTTGTTGGAGTTGGTCTAGATCCGGGGCATGCACATCGCCCACCCCGACATGGCGTACCGCCTCGGCGGATAGCGCCGTCGCCAGGCGCAAGGTGGCCTCGGCGGTGAGACCCGCGAGCCGGCCGTGGAGCATCACCGCCAGCAAGGTATCGCCGGCGCACACCGTACTCGCGACCTCGACGCGCGGCGGTGTGGCCTGCCAGGCCCTTTCGGGGCCGACCCACAACACGCCCTCGCCGCCCAGCGACACCAGAGCGTGTTCGGTGCCTGACGCATGCAAGCGTGTAGCGGCGGCCAATCGCGAAGCGGCATCTTCCAGCGGCTCACCGGACCACTCGGCCAATTCCGTCTCATTGGGTTTGACGGCATTGGGCATGGCGGCAATCGCGGCGTTCAACGCCGCGCCGCTAGTATCTACCCAGACCGGCACGTCGTACTCGCGCAGCCAGTCGATCAAGACCGCCAGATCGTCGGGCGACACGCCCGGCGGTAAGCTACCGGCAATGACCACCGCATCGGGGCACCTCGCGGCATCCATTACCCGCGCCTCGAGCGCGGCATAAAGCCGTGCAAGATCATCGTGCGCAACCTCGAGACCGGGGCCATTGATATCGGTGACACGTCCCTCGGCTTCGGCGAGCTTGGCGTTGATGCGCGTTTCTCCGGCCAGCCGCAGGAAGGCGTCCTCCAGGTTCCAGTCGGCGAAAGCGCGCACGAAGGCACCGTCGTTGTGTGCGCCCAGAAAGCCCGAGACCGCCACCTCATGGCCCAGCGCTTTCAGCACCCGGGCAACGTTGACGCCTTTTCCCGCCGCCTCGAGATGCGTGGCCCCAGTGCGATTGACTGCCCCCAGGGTGAGCGAGGGCAAATGAATCGCCAGATCCAGCGCGGGATTGAGGGTCAACGTCAGTACACGCGCCATCAGAGGGCCTCCAGCGCTTCACGCACGGCATCGCCAGTCGACTGGCTCAGGGCCAGCTCGGCGTGCTGGCGAGCCACCTCGAGAGTCAGTTCACGCAACCGTGCCTTGACCATCGGCACCTGCCGCGCCGAGACCGAAAGCTCATCGACGCCCAGCCCCAGCAGCACGGGCACCGCTTGGGCGTCGCTGGCCAGTTCACCACACACGCCCACCCATTTGCCCTGTGCATGTGCGGCCTCGACGGTCATGCGAATCAGCGCCAACACTGCGGGATGCAGCCCATCGGCCTGAGCCGAGAGCTCGGCGTGGCCACGGTCGATGGCCAGGGTGTACTGGGTCAGGTCATTGGTACCGATGGAGAAGAAATCGACCTCGGCGGCCAGAGTCGGCGCCAGCAACGCGCACGAGGGAATTTCGATCATCACCCCCAGTTGCACGTCACCGGCCTGTACCTCGGCCTGCACGCGATCGAAGATCTCACGGGCGGCGCGGAACTCGGCGATGTCCTTGACCATCGGGAACATGATCCGCAACGGACGGTCGCCCGCCGCCGTAAGCAGGGCACGCAACTGCGTCTCGAGCACCTCGGGACGCGTCAGCGCCAGACGAATGCCGCGCAGGCCGAGAAACGGGTTGTCCTCCGGCGGCAGCGGCCAGTAAGGCAACGGCTTGTCGCCGCCGACATCCAACGTGCGGGCAACCAACGGGCGACCGTCGAAGGCATCGATGGCCTGGCGATATTCGGCGATCTGAGTGTCCAGATCCGGCGCCTCGGGGTGCGCCATGAACACGAACTCGGTACGCAGTAGCCCCACGCCCTCGGCGCCACGTTCGACAGCATCCGCCGCGTGGGCCGTATTACCCAAGTTGGCGGCGACTTCGACACGGTGACCGTCCTGCGTGCGCGCTTCCTCATGGCGCGCCGCATAGGCCTCGCGCTCGCGCATTTCATACTCTTTCAGGCGTAACTCGGTCCGCGAGCGGCGCTCGTCGGAAGGCGCGGGGATCACGCGGCCACGCTCGCCATCGACGATCACATCAATGTCGTTGGCCAGCGTCAGTACGCATTCGCCGCCACCCACCACGGCAGGAATACCCAACGCTCGAGCGAGAATCGCACTGTGCGACGTCGCCCCGCCGCGCGCGGTGACCAGACCGCGCACCTTGGCGGTATCCAGGCGCGCCACGTCCGAGGGGCCGACGTCATCGGTGATCAGAATGTAAGGCGTCTCCGGCGGCGTGGGCAGACGCACGCCGCACAGGATCCCCAGCACACGCCGGCCGACATCACGCAGGTCGGCGGCACGCTCGGCAAGCAGACGGTCGGCGAGATTTTCCTGGGCGCGGGCGGCAGTATCGATGGCCGACCACCACGCCGCCTCGGCACTCGTGCCGGTACTCAACGACTCATGTGCCGCTTCACGCAGTTCAGGATCGTCGAGCATCTCCTCGTGCATCGACAGGATCTCGGCGACCTCACCGCCCTGGGCGGTTCGCACCAGGGCACGAAGCTGTTCGGCAGCTTCCTGAATCGCGGCATCGAGGCGCGCCAGTTGCGCGGCACTGTCGCCGCGACGGGTTTCGTCGAGCCCATCGGCCCGCTCGGGATACTCGAATCGCGGCGTGCGCATCACGAAAGCCGGCGCGATGGCAAGCCCCGGCGACGCCGGCACGGCGGGATGCGCTACATCGTCTTCTAAGGGCGCGGGGAGGCTCTCATCCTCGTCAGCGGGCGCCTCGAACGACATCTCCTGAAGGGGCGTCACGTGCTCGCCGAGGCCATCTCTGATGGCCGTGACGAGGGCTTCCAGCGCCTCGCTGGCACCCTCACCTTCGGCAGAGAACACCAGCGTCTGGCCACGCCGTGCCCCCAACCCGATGACCTTGGTCAGACTCGCCGCCGAAACCGCCTCGGCACTACCCTCGAGCAGACGCACCTTGACCGGCATGGCCTGGCGTCGGGCCACCTGCACCAGTTGCTTCGCCGGCCGCGCATGCAGCCCGTGGGCATTGAGCACCGTCGCGCGCGCAGTATCCGCCTCGGCGGACTCACCGGAAAGCCGCGCCAACAGCGTCGCGGCGTCGGCATCGGCGAGGCTTTCGCCATCGCCGGCATCCAGCAGATTCCCCAGGCGTTCGAGCAATCCGCGATGCGCATCGCCTTGAGCCGCCAGACAGAACACCGCATTGACTGCCCCTTTGGGGCCCGAGAAGGCCTGTTCCGGCGTGGCCACGCCCAGCGTCGGCGTGATGACGCCCTGGGCGCTACTCACCAGCCACAGGCCCTGGCCCAGTGCCACCGGCTCCAGCGTGTTGATCTCGGCCACGAAGCTGCTATCCACGCTCCCCACCTGACGCAACCGCGCCGCCGCAGCCAACGCCAACTCGAAGCGATCACGCGCAGGGAAACCCAGGCACAGCGTATCGGCATCCAGGCGCGCCTCGACCGGCGCCTTGGACAAAAGCGTAATGATCTCTTCACGACTATCGGCAGCGGCCAGGCGTTCGGCCACGCCATCCCGATCGAGCACGTGCGTCAACTGGCGCAGAATATCGAGATGCTCATCGCTCTGCGCGGCGATCGTTACCAGCAGGGTGACGCGTTGTCCGTCATGCCATTCGATGCCATTGGGAAATTGCAGCACCCGCACGCCGGTGGTCTTGACGTATTCGCGGCTCTCCGGGGTGCCATGAGGAATGGCAATGCCATTGCCCAGGTAGGTGGAAGACTGCGTCTCACGCGCGTGCAGCCCATCATGGTAACCGGGCGTCACGCGTCCGGCCTCGACCAAGGACTCGCCGGCCTGATTCAGGGCATCTCGCCAGTCATCGGCACGCCGGTCGAGCAGAACGTCTTCGCTTGTCAGTGTCAGCATGGAACTCTCCATAATGCCGCCGGAACGGAGCCATCCGCTCGTCGGGTAAGGACAACGGTCACGCCCGTCTTGATAGCGTCGCGCCGTTAGAGCGCCTGCATCACCGGTCGCTGAATCTGGCCATTCAGCTTTTGACATGATAAATCAGATGACGGGCTGAATCGTGTCAGCTATCTTGGGATCAATGCTGAAACGTTCATCACGATTTATCAAGCCAAACGGGACTAGACCTTCGCAGGGGCGGGCAAGCAAGACTGCGTGCCAGCCTCTAGAATAGATGCTTTTGCATCGTCGGCTCGTTCAAGGAATACACCCATGACTCTTGCAGAAATCGCCCGGCTGGCCGGCGTCTCACGCACCACTGCCAGTTATGTGATCAATGGCCAGGCCGCCGAGCGGCGCATCCGCCCCGAGACGGTGGCACACGTCATGGCCGTGGTCGCCAAGCACGATTATCGTATCGATGCACAGGCGGCGGCGCTGCGCCGGGGCGCGAGCCGCACGTTGGGATTCATCGTGCCGGACCTGGAGAACACAAGTTACGCCCGCCTGGCCAAACGTCTGGAAAATGGCGCGCGTCGTCTGGGCTATCAGCTGCTGATCGCCGGCTCGGACGATGACCCGGACACCGAACGCGAGCTGGCGCGTGCCTTGCGCGCCCAGCGCTGCGATGCCCTGATCGTCGCCAGCAGCCTGGCCATGGACGACCCGTTCTATCCCGACCTGATGGCGGGCGGTCTGCCGATCATCGCGCTCGACCGCACCCTCGACCCGGAGCGTGTGGTCTGTGTCGTCAGCAACAACACCCAGGCCGCAGGTGCCTTGACGCGCTCGGTGCTCGACGCCGATGTCGCGCGTATCGCCTGGATGGATGCGGTGCCGGAACTATCGATCAGCGTGGAACGGCGCGCAGGCTTTCTGGAAACGGTTCGCGAAGCGTCCCTCGACAACCCGATATTGCTCAGCGGTGCGCGCTACGACCGCGCTACCGGCGCGGCGCTCATGCGGCGCCTGATCGACGAGCATGGCATTCCCGATGCCCTGGTGACCGCGTCTTATGTGCTGCTCGATGGGGTCTTCGATGTACTGCTCGAACAAGGAGGGTTGCCCGAAGCGCTGCGTCTGGCCACATTCGGCGACGACCGCCTGCTGGATTTCCTGCCGGTGACTGTCAATTCGCTGCCCCAGCATCATGACCGCATCGCCGAGCTGGCGCTTAGCCGCGCCATGCAGGCGGCACGCGGCGACTACCGCCCGGGGGTGGATATCGTCGAGCGCGACCTCAAACTGCGACGCGGCGACTGATTCGACAGCCGCTGCGGTAAGGTCGCCTGCTATCGTCGATGCGGGCTGTCTGCAGTGACCGGCTTCGACGTCTAGAACGCTTGCCACGCTTACGACAAGGCGCGCGGTGCGGGAGAGTCGTCAACGCCGGAAGCTGGCGCATGCTCGGCATGCAAGCGTGCGATGAGTTGATCCTCGAGCGCGAAGCGCTCGGTAAGGGCCTTGCTCAAACGCTCGAGCCAGGCCGGCAGACGCGTCACGTAATGCTGACAACGCGTCGGCGTCGAGTAGTCATTGTCGAACTCCAGCACCAACTGCGTGGACATCTCAAGCCGTTCGAGCAGACGGTCGGCCAGAGCCAGGGCGTCTCGGTCGTCGAACGCCACCGCTTCGTCACGCAGCTTCGGATAGACTTCGAAATGACCACCGCTAATGTAGTCCATCAGGGCTTCGCTGAAGGCATCGATACGCGCCTTGGAAACCGTTTCCAGTTCCGCATCGCAGGCCTCGCGCAACTCCATCAGCGTCACCAGCATGTCGTAGCGCTGTTGCAGCCAGCGGTCAATGAGCGTGTGAACACCACCCCAACGCTCGAGGGCCGTCTTGGTATCTTCCAGCATGATGAATCTCTCCTGTCATGGCCGCGCGGGCCACTCCCTGACATTGAGGAAAGCGGCTCTCCTGCCGCCTTCCCGCCGCTCAACGACGGCGAAGCACGATACCGGCCAGCATGCCCAACGGAGTCAGCAGCAGCACGGCGAACCCCACCAGCGTCCATTGCGGGATCGACATGCCCAACAGCAGGCCGTGTATTTCGGCACATTCTCCCGAGCCGGAAAGTACTCGCGAGATGACGTTCCACAATGGCAGCACTTCCATCATGTAGTCCAGCCCTGGACCGCAACTAGGCACGCTTTCCGATGGCAGCGATTGCAACCACACATGGCGCGCGGCAACCGCCACGCCCAGGGCTGCCGCCAGAGCGCCCAAGCCGGCATAGACACCCCGCCCGACACGTCCCGCAGGATTATGTACCGCCCCCACGGCGAAGACGAGCGCAGCAAGCAAGACCGCAATACGCTGCCCAATACACAGCGGACAAGGCGTCAGCTCATAAACATATTGCAATACCAAAGCCACGCCCATCATCAGCACGCACATCGCCAGGCCCAGCAAGCAGCCTCGACGCACGCTCATCGCGGCCAATCGGGTAATCATGGTCACGCCTCCTCAGGCAATCTCAACCAGCCTCTTGCTGGATATCCTTGCTTCGCTCATAAAAAGGCCCATGCAGTAAGCGCAGCA
This sequence comes from Chromohalobacter sp. 48-RD10, assembly GCF_029889785.1. NCBI lineage: Bacteria > Pseudomonadati > Pseudomonadota > Gammaproteobacteria > Oceanospirillales > Halomonadaceae > Chromohalobacter > Chromohalobacter sp. 48-RD10. The sequence continues at coordinate 73,308 of NZ_JARANX010000006.1, forward strand.
CGGGCCTTGGACAACGCTTCGACTCACACCATGCTGAGAGGTTTACCCGCACGCTCGAAATAATGCGCCAGGAAGGTCTCGAAATCTTCGTGGTCGGCACGCTCGATATCGCCTTGCTGCTGATGCGAGGTCTCGACGAGCTGCTCGAATAGCGCCTCCCGCGCGCGATCCATGGGCGCCTCGCGCAGTTCGGCCGCCTGTCGCTCTGCCAAGCCACGCACCTGATCGAGGTATTCGGTGTCTTCGTTGATTAATTGCGCATAAAGTTGGCCGGAGGGCGTCAATTCGGGGTCGTCGAGGCGCGGTGCCAGAACTGCGAGGGCGTCGCGATGCGGCGCGCCCTCCTCGTTGGTGTCGAGCACGTCGGCAACACCCTCGAGTTCGGCGAAGATATCGTGCCCCCAGTCGCGCAGATAACGCTGGTGATCGCCGACACTGAGCTTGAGCTCGGGATCACGGCCGCGCTCCACTACCAAGCGGCGGTTATCATCGAGACGGTCACACTCCTCGTCGGGAATCCACGGGCTCTCGGACAGCAGGCACCATAGCAGGAAGGTATCCAAGAAGCGCATCTGAGTCTCGTCGATGCCCAGCGGCGTAAAGGGATCGAGATCCAGGCAGCGCACCTCGATGTATTCGACACCGCGCGCTTCGAGAGCCTGAGAAGGTGTCTCATCGTGACGCGCCACCCGCTTGGGACGAATATCGCTGTAATACTCGTTCTCGATCTGCAGGATATTGGCATTGAGTTGGCGCCAATTACCCTCGACATTGACGCCGAAGCGCTGGTAGTCCGGCCACGGTGTGCTGATCGCATGGCGTAGCGTGCCCACGTAATTGGACAACGAATTGAAGCAGATCTTGAGCTGCTCCTGCACCTTGTTCTGATAGCCCAGATCGGACATTCGCAGGCTGGTGGCGTAACGTCCCGCCAGCGTGTGCTCGCCCAACGCTTCAAGATGATCGGGCGCCGCGCCCGTCAAAAAACTGCGATCCACCGCCGGCGAGGCGCCGAACAGGTACAAGAGCAACCAGCTGTGGCGCCGGAAATTGCGGATCAGATCAAAATAGCGGCTGGAGCGATAGCCCTCTAGGCTCTCGCCGTCGCGGCCGTCGAGCTCACGTAACACCGGCCACAGGTTCTCGGGCAGCGAGACATTGTAGTGGACGCCGGCGATGGACTGCATGATGCGCCCATAGCGTACGTCGAGCCCCTTGCGGTAGACGTACTTCATGGTGCCGACATTCGAGGTACCGTAATCGGCAATGGTCACGCTGTCGTTGCCATTCAAGCGGCTCGGCATGCTTGCCGGCCAGATCAGCTCGTCGCCGAGCTGCCGATAACTATAGCGCAGCAGATCACCGAGAAACGCCAGGGCATCGTCGGGGCGACAGTAGACGGGCGTAATGTACTCAAGCAATGCTTCCGAATAATCGGTAGTGATATAGGGATGCGCGAGCTTGGAGCCCAGGGCATAGGGATGGGGTGTTTGGGCGATGCGCCCGGCGCCATCGACGCGCAAGCCTTCTTTCTCGATGCCGCGGCGCAAGCGACCGAATCGCCCTTGGCGAGCCAGCCCGTGCATGCGCGCAATGGCGGTGGCGAGTGTTTCGGACAAGATAAATTCCCTCACGTCTGGGAAAAGCACAGCTTTCCCTTGGTGTCACCGGTGGATCGTGGCGTGCCGGCATCGCCGGACGATCCCATGTGTGCGGCTAACGGAAACATCGCCGGGGACAACCCCGGTGGATCGTCGGCCCCCTGAGCGCGCCGCATTAAAAAACCATTATGGAGGCGGCCGGCCACCTTTCAAGGCAAATAGCGCACGAAGCGTTTCACGATTGGCGACGGGCCTTTGCCAACGCTTCGCCGAGTGCACCCCGCCCTTCGCTTTCCGGTTGCGACTCCCGCTTGCCACCGCCACGCTGTCCGCGTGAGCGACGCGGTTCGTCGTCGCGCGAGGCATCACTCGGCGCATCGCCCATGCGCATGGACAACCCGATTCGGGCGCGCTCGAGATCCACTTGCATGACCTTCACCTTGACGATATCGCCGGCTTTGACCACCTGACGCGGATCCTCGACGAACTTATCGGAGAGTGCCGAGATATGCACCAGGCCGTCCTGATGAACGCCGATATCCACGAATGCCCCGAAGTGCGTGACGTTGGTCACGCTGCCTTCGAGGATCATCCCCGGCTCGAGATCCTTGAGAGTTTCTACACCTTCGCGGAACTCGGCGGCCTTGAACTCGGGGCGTGGATCGCGACCAGGCTTGTCGAGTTCCTTGAGAATATCGCTGATGGTGGGCACGCCGAAGATATCATCGACGTAATCGGCCGGATTGAGCGACTTGAGGAAACCACTATCCCCGACCACGCCGGCCAGGTCACGCTCATGATGTTGGGCGATGCGGTTGACCACCGTGTAGGCCTCGGGGTGCACGGCGCTGGCATCGAGAGGATTGTCGCCGTCCGCGATACGCAAGAACCCCGCGCACTGCTCAAAAGTCTTGGGTCCCAGCCGACTGACATCCAACAACTCGCGACGCGAGGTGAACTGTCCCTTGGCGTCGCGTTGCGCAACGATGTTTTCGGCCAGCGTCGGGTTGAGGCCGGAAACACGTGACAGCAAGGCACCGGAAGCGGTGTTGAGCTCGACGCCCACGGCGTTGACGCAGTCCTCGATGACCGCCTCCAGGCTGCGCGAGAGCTGCACCTGAGAGACATCGTGCTGATACTGGCCGACGCCGATGGACTTGGGCTCGATCTTGACCAGCTCTGCGAGCGGGTCCTGCAAGCGCCGGGCGATGGAGATCGCGCCGCGCACGGTGACATCGAGCTGCGGGAATTCGCGCGAGGCGAGCTCTGAAGCCGAATACACCGAGGCCCCCGCCTCGCTGACCATGACCTTGGCAAGCGGCCGCGATGCTCGCTTGACCACCTCGCCGGCGAGTTTATCGGTCTCGCGGCTGGCAGTACCGTTGCCTACCGCGATCAAGGCCACGTCATGCTTGTCGACCAGCCCCGCCAGCGTGGCCAGAGACTGATCCCAGCGCTTCTGCGGCGCATGCGGATAAATAACGGTATCTTCCAGATACTTGCCGGTAGCATCGACGACCACGACCTTACAGCCGGTACGCAGCCCCGGGTCGATGGCCAGCGTCGCCTTCGCTCCGGCGGGCGCCGCCAGCAATAGATCCTTGAGATTGGCGGCGAATACCTCGATGGCCTCGCGCTCGGCGCGTTCGCGCAAGCGGCTCATCAACTCGGTCTCGAGGTGCGTGTAGAGCTTGACGCGCCAGGTCCAGCGCACCACTTCCTTGAGCCAGCGCGAGGCCGGCTGCGTGGCAGTAAGTGCCACGCCAATGTGCTTGGCGATGGCAACCTCGGCAGGATGGATCTCGGCGTCTTCTTCGTCCGGCAGGCGAATCGCCAACGACAGCACGCTCTCGTTGCGACCCCGAAACATGGCCAACGCACGATGCGAAGGTGCCTTGGCAAACAGCTCATCATGCTCGAAGTAATCCGAGAACTTCGCGCCTTCTTGCTCCTTGCCACTCATCACGCGCGAGACCAGCAGCCCTTCGCTCCACAGACGCTCACGCAGTTGCCCAACCAGCTCGGGATCTTCGCTGAACTGTTCCATGAGGATCTGCTTGGCGCCATCCAATGCGGCCTTGGCATCCTCGATGGCGGGTGTATCGCCTTCAGCGGCGCGCACATATCTTGCCGCTTCGGTCTCGGGGTCGAGATCGGGATCGGCCAACAGCGCCTCGGCCAGCGGTTCGAGCCCTGCCTCCCGGGCGATCTGAGCTTTAGTGCGGCGCTTCTTCTTATAGGGCAGATACAGATCCTCGAGGCGCTGCTTGGTATCGGCGGCCTGGATCAACGCCGCTAGAGAATCGGTCAATTTGCCTTGTTCGTCGATGCTGGCAAGCACCGCGACACGGCGTTCCTCCAGCTCACGCAAATAGCGCAGACGCTCTTCCAGCGTGCGTAGTTGGGTGTCATCCAGCCCACCGGTGGCTTCCTTACGGTAACGAGAGATGAAGGGTACGGTGGCGCCATCGTCGAGCAGCGCCACAGCAGCACTGATCTGCCGGGAATGAACGGCGAGTTCGTCGGCGAGCCGAGAAACGATCTTGAGATTGACGTCCATGATGTCCTTGACGTTGCAGCGGCTGGCGATCCAGCGACAAAAAGTTCGCGACAAGGTACCACAACAGCCGACACGACGCAGACGGCGCTTGCTTATCCCGCCTCATTGGGCACGAAACGCAGCGCCAGGCCATTGTTACACCAGCGCAGGCCGGTCGGCTCAGGCCCGTCCTCGAAAACGTGACCCTGGTGGCCGCCGCAACGCGCGCAGTGATACTCGGTGCGCGGAATCAACAGCACCAGGTCCATCTCGGTCAGCAGGTGGCCTTCGATGTGATCGAAGAAACTCGGCCAGCCGGTGCCGGAATCAAACTTGGTACACGACGAGAACAGCGGCAAGTCGCAACCGGCGCAGCGGTATTCCCCTGGCCGTGTCTCGTGATTGATCGGGCTGCTGCCGGCCGGCTCGGTATCGGCCTCGCGCAAGATACGATAGCGCTCCTTGCTGAGCCGCTCGCGCCACTGCGCCTCGCTCAATTCAAGCGGCTGGATGTCCGAACTACGTTCCAGCGACAGCTTGGGACGCGCCAACACGACGCTCGGCACCGCACCCAGCAGGCCTGCGACGCCCAACCAACCCAGAAAACGACGGCGATGCATGACGTACCCTCCTTGCAATACACAACGGGGAGAGCCGATGGCCGACTCTCCCCGTTAGAGGCGAATTCCGCGGAATGGTTCGCTCCGTCAGGGCAGCGAAGGACCGGCGGCGACGATATCCTCATCGACGCCGTCGAACTTGGCAAAATTGGCGATGAATTTGTCCGCCAACGCCTTCATATGACGCTCATATTCGGCGCCATCAGCCCACGCCTGACGCGGATCGAGCAGCGTCGCGTCGACACTCGGCACCGCCACCGGGACGTCCAGGTTCAATCCCTCGATGTGACGCGTCTCGACGTCCTTGAGATCACCGTTCTGGATCGCTGCGATGATGGCACGCGTGGTGGGAATGCTGAAACGCGAGCCGCCCTCGCCGTAGGCGCCACCGGTCCAACCGGTGTTGACCAGATACACGCGCGACTCGAAAGCCTCGACACGCTTGACCAGCAGATCGGCGTACTCGCGCGCCGGACGCGGGAAGAAAGGCGCGCCGAAGCAGGTCGAGAACGTTGCTTCCAGCCCCTCGGAAGCTCCCATTTCGGTGGAACCGACCTTGGCGGTGTAGCCGGATAGGAAGTGATAGGCAGCGGCTTCCTTGGACAACAGCGAGACCGGCGGCAGCACCCCGCTCATGTCGCAGGTCAGGAAGATGATCGCATTGGGTTCGCCGGCCCGATTCTCGGGCACGCGCTTGTCGATGTGCTCGAGCGGATAGGCAGCGCGGGAATTCTGAGTCAGGCTATCATCGCTATAATCCGGATGGCGGTACTCGTCGAGAACCACGTTCTCGAGCACCGTGCCAAAGCGAATGGCCTTCCAGATGAGCGGCTCATTGTGCTCGGAGAGATCGATGCACTTGGCGTAGCAGCCGCCTTCGAGATTGAACACGGTGCCCTCGCCCCAACCATGTTCGTCGTCGCCGATCAGATAACGTTCGGGATCGGCGGAGAGCGTGGTCTTGCCGGTGCCCGAGAGACCGAAGAACAGCGTGGTCTCACCATCCTCACCCACATTGGCGCTGCAGTGCATGGGCAGCACGTCTTTCTCGGGCAACAGGAAGTTCTGCACCGAGAACATGGCCTTCTTCATCTCGCCGGCGTAACGCATGCCGGCGATCAGCACGCGGCGCCGGGCGAAGTTGAGAATCACCGTACCGTCGGAATTCGTGCCGTCACGCTCGGGCACGCATTCGAAATGCGGCGCATTGAGGATGGTCCACTCGCTCTTGCTCTTGGGATTATAGCCCTCGGGACGCACGAACAGGGTTCGCCCGAAAAGATTGTGCCAGGCGGTTTCGGTAGTGACACGAATCGGCAGGTAATACTCGGGATCGGCGCCGACATGCAATTCAGAGACGAAGTTGTCACCCTCGGCCAGATAGTCCTCGACGCGCTCCCACAAGGCGTCGAAACGCTCGGCGTCGAACGGCTGATTGACGCTGTCCCAGTCGATCAAGTCCGCCGTGGAGGGTTCCTTGACGATGAATCGATCTTTCGGGGAGCGGCCGGTCCGCCGTCCGGTGTTCGCCACGAAGGCACCGTTGTCGGCGAGATGGCCTTCGCCGCGCGCGATGGCATGCTCGATCAACGCAGCGCTGCTCAGATTGGTATGGGTCTGCACGGGACGTGCCTCGTGGGTTGCCGGGGAGGCGGCTGGGGTCGTGGTCATTATCGTGTCCTGAGCCCGAAGGGCGTTTCTCTCTCGTTAACCGATGCTTACTCGCCAAGGCCACCCGGACAATGGATTGCCTCTTGTGAGGACAAGGCGAGACTGAGGGGGCGGTCATTATGGCAAAAAGGCTCTGCGCGGAAAACGTCACCAGCACGGTAATAACACCGCGCGCACTTAGGCATGACGCGCGTCAGATCAATGCAGGGTCGAGGCACCTGCGCCCGGCGACTCGATCAGGGCCTCGATATCGGCGGCACTGAAGCGATAATGGCTATGACAGAAATGGCATTGCGTTTCCACTTCGCCCTGTTCGCGCGCGATGCTACGCAATTCCTCGGCACCCAAGCCATGCAGAGCATTGGCGATACGCTCACGCGTACAGGTACAGCCGAAGCGTAGCGTCTTGGGCTCGAAGACGCGGGTCTGCTCCTCATGAAAGAGGCGATGGAGCAGCTCGCGCTGCTCGAGATCGAGCAATTCCGCATCGCTGAGCGTGGTGGCCAGGTGCACGGTGCGCTCCCAGGCATCGGGATCGCTATTGGCCTCGTCGTCGGGCAGTTGCTGCAGCAGCATTCCCGCCGCACGGCGACCGTCGGCCGCCAACCACAGGCGAGTGGCCAGCTGTTCGGAACGTGCGAAGTAGTCTTCCAGGCAGGCGGCCAGGCTGTCGGCCTCGACGGCGACGATGCCCTGATAGCGCTGCCCCTCACGGGGATCGATCGTGATCACGATCTGCCCCTCGCCGACCAGCGACGTGAGCGAGGCGTTTTCCTCGGGAAGCGCCGCTTCATCATCGAGACGCGCGATGGCGCGCAAGTCGCCCCCGGGGTTGGACTCTGCCATCAGCAAACGCACGGCGCCCGAGCCACGTACTTCTAGGCTTACGGTGCCATCGAGCTTGACCGTCTCGGTGAGCAGGGCCACGGCGCTGAGCAGCTCGCCAAGCTGACGACTCACGGCCTCGGGATAGATATGCTTGTCGAGCACCTCGGCGTAGGCCTGCTGCAGGTTGACGACTTCGCCGCGCACGTTGGTAGCGTCGAAAAGAAAACGTTGGATCTGGTCGGTCATGATGATTCGTCGTCAGGTTGGAAAAACCGAAAGGGGTGCCATACCGGCATTCAATCATCGAAGCCATGGCGCTGGAAGTCCTGAATCGCGCGGCGTTGCTTCTTGTCGGGGCGGCCATGTGGCCCTTGCATGCTTTGATTGGCCAGACGTCGATTGTGGGCTTCGCGCTCACGCCGCACTTGGCTAGCCGACGTTTCGCGGTAGAGCTCGCGGGCCTCGGCGGCGCCGCGGCGCTGACCGGAGAGCCCCGTCACTTCGACTTCGAGGGTGTCCCAGCCTTGTGGCACCTTGAGCAAAGCACCGAGTTCGACCGCCTTGCTGGTCTTCACACGCCCACCATTGTAATGGACCTTGCCGCCTTCAATGGCTTTCTTGGCCAAGCCACGCGTCTTGAAGAAGCGTGCCGCCCATAGCCACTTGTCGATACGGATCGTGTCGCTCATATGTCTCCCTGCATTGCCGCCCCAATACGCGAGAATGCCCCACGAAAGAGACCTGTAACGTGGGCGCCGGAGGGCGACTTTTCAAGGCGAGATGGGGTGTGATCAACGGCGCGATGCACTCGGCATATCCTGCGGCAAGAGCGTGGCGAAACGCTCGAGGGCGATGAAATTTTCCAGCTCGCGCTCGGGGCGTTGGCTGTCGGGCTGCTTGATGCCCAGCAGATGGCGAATGCCGTATTCACGCGCGCTTTCCAGCACTGCGGGATTGTCATCGATGAACAAGGTACGCCCGGGCTCGAAGGGTTCGATGTCCTGCAATGCGAACCAGAACTCCGGCGCTTCCTTGGCGACGCCCACATCCGCCGACGAGATGATGACATCGAGATACTCCTCAAGCCCGGTCAATGGCAGCTTGAGCGCCAGGCTTTCACGATCGGCGTTGGTGGCCAGCACGACACGCGGATGCGCCTTCTTGAGCCATTTGAGGAAATCCAGCGCATCGCTACGCAAGCCGATCAAGTGCTGCACCTCACGCTTGAGCGCGACCACATCGACATCCAGCTCGCGGCTCCAATAGGCCAGGCTGTACCAGTTGAGCGTGCCCTGCTCGCCGATGATACGCGAACGTAGCGTATCGGCGTGATGCGCATCCAGCTTGTGCATTTCCACATAGCGCTGCGGCAAGTGTTCCAGCCAGAAATGGCTGTCGAAATGCAGATCCAGCAGTGTGCCATCCATGTCGAGCAGCACAGTGTCGATGGCGTTCCAGTCAACCATGATGGGCTCCCGCCAGGGTGGATATCGAATCTAAAGCTTCCTTATTGTACGCTGCATGATAGCTACCCGCACGGAGACATCATGGCCTTTTCTTCCCATCACGATGGCGGGATGCCGTCAGACGACACCAGCGTGGGCCATTACAAGCCACGCCTCTTGAGCCGCCGTGAAGTCGCCCGCAGCCGCCTGTTCGCCGTCGAGGAACTCGAGCTGAGCTTCGCCAACGGCGCCGAACGCACCTTCGAACGCCTCACAGGTAGCGGCAATGGCCATGGCGGTGGCGCCGTGATGATCGTCGCCATGCCGGACCCGGAGCATGTGTTGCTGATTCATGAATATGCCGCAGGTTTCGACGACTACGCCCTGACCTTGCCCAAAGGGCTCGTCGACCCCGGCGAGGACATCGTCAGTGCAGCCAATCGCGAGTTAATGGAAGAATGCGGTATGGGTGCGCAACGCATCGAGCCACTGGCGGAACTCTCATTGGCGCCCAACTACATGAGCCACCGCATCCATGTCATGCTCGCCGCCAACCTGTACGAGAAACGCTTGCCCGGCGATGAACCGGAGCCCCTGATCGTCGAGCGTCATCCTCTTGAGGATATCGCCTCCCTGTTGGCGCGGGAGGATTTTCACGAAGGCCGCGCCATCGCCGCCCTGTTCATCGCGCGCGACCGCTTGCGTAACGAGCGCACCCACGAACAGTGGTGGTAAGCCACCGTCCAGACACAACTAAGCCCCGCCATGGCGGGGCTTGGTCATATCTCATTTTAGCGTGACAACGGCTCGCTCCATGAGCCTTTCAAGTAATCAGTCTTCGGGATCGACATCCTGCGCGGAATCGACGCCGTGATTGTCTTCCGGATCATCCATACTTTCCGGAACCGAACCATCATCCGCATCGGGAGCTGCGGCAGAGCCACCTTGAGCAGCGGTATCACCCTGCTGGGTATTGGCCGATCCGGTTTCGGTACTCAGACTTTCCTGATCACCACCGGGAATGCTGTCTTCTCCGTCGACATTTCCTGCGGTTTCACCACTGGCGGTGCCACCTTCAGCCTTGGTCGAACCTTGCTCGGTGTTGGCGGACCCTTCCTCACTGCTGACATCCGGCGCCGAATCGTCCTGCGCGAAGGCACCTGCCGTGGGCAATGCCAGGAGCGCGGCGAAGGTCAGTGCGGTAAGTTGCTGTTTCATGCGAATCCTCCTTAATCCTCTGTGCCTTCACATTCAGGTGAAGTGCCTGGATTGCGTGGACAAAAAGCCATCGCTTAACCCTATACAGACCCTAGACAAGGTATTGGCATGATGCAAGGTAAAACCAGCTACCGAGCGCTTTCTCGACAGCCTCAATGCGCCTCGAGTTGCTCGAAGCGCCCGTGTTGCGCACTGCGTCGACCCGCTTCGAGCACCTGCATGACCGCCAGAGCTTCCTCCGCTGGTACGGGATTTTTCCCCTGCCCTCGTATCGCCTCGCGAACGCCCGCGTAATAAGCCGGATAATTGCCCGCCCGTGTGGGCACTTCCCGCCATTCAGGGCGCGCACCGGCGTCGTGCACATTGGCCACGGTATGCAGCCCATGTTGATGATCCTCGCCCCATTGCGGCGTGGGCAGGCGCTCGCCAAGCTTGAGCATGTCCTCTTGCGGGTCGAGCCCATGCTTGACGTAGCTGCCATGCGTGCCGTGCACGGAGAAGCGTGGCGCGGGCGCCGCCATCAGGCTACCGGCATGCAGGATGACCCGCTGCTGATCGTAGCGGAGCACGGCATGGAAGTAATCGTCGACCTGAGCGCCATCACGCTGGCAGGCTTGATCGAGAGATATCTCGTCGGGCATGCCGAACAACACTAGCGCCTGGTCGATGAGATGCGGCCCCAGGTCGTACCAGATACCGCCGCCCGGAGCGTCTGATTCACGCCAGCGCGACTTGACCTCGGGCCGGTAACGGTCGAAGTGCGATTCGAAATGCGCGATACGCCCCAGATCGCCACTATCGAGCAAGTCGCGCACGGTCAGGAAATCTGCATCCCAGCGCCGATTGTGGAAGACGGAAAGCAGCTTGCCCGCCCGCGAGGCTTGTTCAATCAGTGACGCGGCCTCGTCGAGAGTGACCGTGAAAGGCTTGTCGATCACCACATGCTTGCCGGCGGCCAGGGCGGCACTCGCCAGATCGTAGTGCGTATCGTTGGGGGTGGGGATCACCACCAAGTCGATATCGGCGCGCGCGAAGAGCGCGGCCGCACTGGCTTCGACCTCGGCCAGCGGCCAATCGGCCATCACCTTGGCGGCATCGCTGCTTGAAATCGCCTGCAAGGTCATGCCGTCATCCGCCATCAACAGCGGTGCATGAAACGTCTTGCTGGCGAAACCGTAACCTACCAATCCCACGTTGATCTTGTCGGTCATGCGTGAATCCCTTCTGCTCCTGTCACCCCGGGCGTCAACCCCAGGACGACGCGATGGTGCTCACCAGTACGCGCAGTAACAAAGCGTTACCAAAAATCTCGGCGACTTGGCCTACGAGCGCCATACTGACAGTTGGCCTTCACTCGCCCTGCCAGGTTACCGGGAGAGACGTTATGTGTTGCTCGGAAGAGAGTCTCAAGCTACTGCTGGACACATTATGGTACGACACCGAGAAATGGCTAATGATGGACGACGCCGCTCAGGCTTGGCAACTTGCCGCCTGAAGCTGCGTCCCCCCTACTTCGAGGCTTATCCCGACCTTTCGGGGCAAGCCCTGTCTGGCGATAATTTTCCCGTCACTGATAGCGGCTACATATTCAGTCCGTGAAGCCGACGATGTCTGTCCTACACTGGGGGAAGCAATCTTCGCCAACACGGAAGCCAAGCATGAATCAGACACCCCGCAACGTCACCCAGAAACTGATCGCCTCGCACCTCGTCAGCGGCGACATGACACCGGGCGCGGCCATCGGTCTGAAGATCGACCAGACTCTCACCCAGGATGCCACCGGCACCATGGTCATGCTGGAGCTGGAAGCCATGGCGCTCGACCGCGTCAAGACGGAGGTCTCCGCCCAGTACGTCGATCACAACCTTATCCAGGAAGACAACAAGAACCCCGACGACCACCGCTTTCTACAGACCTCGGCGGAACGCCTGGGCGTGTGGTTTTCACGTCCGGGCAACGGCGTCAGCCACCCCACGCACCAGCAACGCTTCGGCAAGCCCGGCAAGACGCTGCTGGGCTCCGACAGCCACACGCCGGCCGCCGGTTCGCTGGGCATGCTGGCGATTGGCGCTGGCGGCATCGACGTCGCCATGGCGATGGCCGGCGAACCCTTTCATACGCGTATGCCGGAGGTCTGGGGCGTGCGTCTCGAGGGCCGCCTGCCCGACTGGGTCAGCGCCAAGGACGTGATCCTCGAGATGCTGCGCCGCCATGGCGTCAGCGGCGGCGTGGGACGCATCATCGAATATTATGGCCCCGGTCTCGAACATCTTTCCGCGATGGACCGACATGTTATCGCCAACATGGGCGCGGAACTCGGCGCCACTACCAGTGTGTTCCCCTCCGATACGGCGGTGAAGGCGTTCCTCATCGCTGAGGGGCGCGGCGAAGACTGGCACGCACTACTGGCCGACGACGACTGTGGCTACGACCGCCACGAGACGATCGACCTTTCACAACTCGAGCCCTTGATTGCCACCCCGTCGAGCCCCGGGAATGTGGTACCTGTCCAAGAGGTAGCCGGCCAGCCATTAACGCAAGCATACGTCGGCTCCTCGGCCAATCCCGGCTATCGCGATTTCGCCATCGTCGCCGCCATGCTCGAGGAACGGACCATCGACGACAACGTCTCGTTGGAGATCAACCCCACCTCGCGCTCGATTCTCGAAACACTGACCCGCGACGGCCATCTGCTGAGCCTGATCGGTGCTGGCGCGCGCCTGCATCAGGCCGGCTGTAACGGCTGTATCGGCATGGGTCAGGCACCGGCAAACGACACCAACAGCCTGCGCACGGTACCGCGCAACTTCCCAGGCCGCTCAGGCACGCGCGAAGACCGCGTCTTCCTGTGCAGCCCGGAAACCGCCGCAGCCTCGGCACTCAAGGGCGTGATCACCGACCCCCGGACGCTGGACATGGCCTATCCTCAGGTGCGAGAGCCCGACGACCCGATCATCAATACCCGCACTCTGACCGCCCCCATGGAAGCGTCCAAGGCACGCAAGGTGCACCTGATCAAGGGACCGAACATCGAGTCGTTGCCGGATTTCGAGCCGCTCGGGACACAACTGGACCTGCCGGTTCTGGTCAAGGCCGGCGACGATGTCTCCACTGACGAGATCATGCCGGCCGGCGGCGAAGTACTGCCCTACCGTTCCAACATTCCCCAGATCGCCGAGTTTTCCTTTCGCGGCGTCGTCGACGGCTATGCCGACCGTGCCCGCGAGACAGGCGATCATATCGTCATCGGTGGCGAAAATTACGGCCAGGGCTCGAGCCGGGAGCATGCCGCCATCGCCCCGCGCTACCTGGGGCTGCGTGTCGTCATCGCCAAGAGCTTTGCCCGTATCCACCACCAGAACCTGGTCAACTTCGGCGTACTGCCGCTGACCTTCGCCGACGGCGACGATTACGACGCGCTCGACGTCGATATCCGTATCGGCTTCGACAAGCTGAAGAAAGCACTCGAGGCAGGCGGCCCCGTAACGGCGCAGGCCAATGGTCGAACGCTGACGCTCGAACATGCCTTGACCCCGCGCCAGGTGGAGATCTTGTTCAGCGGCGGCCTGATCGCCTGGATGCGCGACCAGCAAGCAGCCTGACGAGATCACCAACGAAAAGCGGCCCCACGGGGGCCGCTTCGCTGACGCCAGGCACGCGTCATCTCAGTCGTCCAGCGCCTCAGGCAGGTCGGTGACCGCGCCCTTGGAGGCGGAACTGACTGTCTTGGCGTACTTGGCCAGCGTACCGCGCGTATAGCGCGGTGCCGGACGCTGCCAGGCGGCGCGACGCCGATTCATCTCGTCGTCACTGATATGCAGTGTCATCACATCATTTTCGGCATCGATGGTAATCTCGTCGTGATCTTCGATCAGCCCGATGGGACCGCCGACGAAAGCCTCCGGCGTCACATGGCCAACCACGAAGCCGTGGCTGCCACCGGAGAAACGCCCGTCGGTGATCAGTGCCACCTTGTCGCCCAGGCCGCGACCCATGATCGCCGAGGTTGGCGTCAGCATCTCGCGCATGCCGGGGCCGCCCTTGGGGCCTTCGTAGCGGATCACGACGACGTCGCCGGCGACCACGGTGAGATCGTTGATCCGCGCCTGCGCTTCCTCTTCGGAGTTGAAAACCCGCGCACGACCGGTGAAGCGCGTGCCTTCCTTGCCGGTAATCTTGGCGACCGCCCCTTCCGGTGCCAGATTGCCGTAGAGAACACGCAGGTGGCTGGAGGTTTTGACCGGTTTGTCGAGCGGCTTGATGATCTCCTGATCGATCGGATAAGGCGTCACGTCGGCCAGGTTCTCGGCCAGCGTATTGCCGGTGACGGTGATGCAATCACCGTGGAGCAGGCCTGCATCGAGCAGGATCTTCATCATCGGCTGGATACCGCCGATCGCCACCAGCTCGCTCATCATGTAATGGCCGCTGGGACGGACGTCCGCCAGCACCGGCACGCGCTTGCCGATCTCGGTGAAATCATCGAGTGTCAATTCCACACCGACGGTGTTGGCGATCGCCAGCAAGTGCAGCACGGCGTTGGTAGAGCCACCGAGAGCGATGACCACGGTGATAGCATTCTCGAACGCCTTGCGGGTCATGATATCGGACGGTTTGAGGTCCAGCTCGAGCAACTTGAGCACGGCTTCGCCGGCGGCACGGCAGTCGTCGTTCTTGGTCTGCGAGACCGCTTCCTGTGCCGAGGAGTTGGGCAAGCTCATACCCATCGCCTCGATCGCCGAGGCCATGGTGTTGGCGGTATACATGCCACCGCAGGAACCCGGCCCCGGGATCGCGGTTTCCTCGATCTGTTTGACGTCGATAAGCGACATGTTGCCCTGAGAATAGGCGCCCATCGCCTCGAACACCGAGACGATATCGGTATGCCCCTTGCCGGGCTGGATGGTGCCGCCATAGACGAAGATGCCGGGGCGATCGAGGCGCGCCAGGCCGATCATGCAGCCCGGCATGTTCTTGTCGCAACCACCGATGGCGACGACACCATCGAAGCCCTCGCAGCCGGAGACGGCCTCGATGGAGTCGGCGATGACCTCCCGCGAAGCCATCGAATACTTCATGCCCTCGGTGCCGTTGGCGATGCCATCGGAGATGGTGATGGTGTTGAACACCACGCCCTTGCCCCCGGCGGCGTCGGCGCCGTCACTGGCTGCATCCGCGAGTACGTTGATATGGCTGTTGCACGGGGTGACGCGACTCCAGGTCGAAGCGATGCCCACCTGCGGCTTCTTGAAATCCTCGTCGGTAAAGCCCACCGCACGCAGCATCGCGCGGCTGGCGGCCTTGCCTGGGCCATCGACCACATTGGCGGAATGGCGACGACGCGGATCGGCATTCTCCGGAAAGTCCTGCTGGCTCATCAAGTGCTCCTGTTTCGTCTGGTAGGCCCGAGGGCGAATTATGAGCGACGCATGCCGGCTGAAGAGATGCAGCGATAAAACGAACGACATAAACGTCGGTGTCACGGTCAGATGACAATGCGCGGGCCTCGTGTTTTTTGATAAGGCGGCTCTTGTGAAGCGGCTCTGGTAAGCGACTCGCCACGCCTCGCGCAGTAAAGGGGTAAACCCATTGTAACGACGTTGGGCGCGATCGGACATCCGATCGCGCCCAATAGTGAGCACATGAACGTGGCCCTTAGGGCCAATACTACACGGCTAGCCGAAGACCACCTTGGCCACGTCACGGTAGCGATTGGCGAAGTGCACGGTCACCCCCTTCTTGAGGTAATCGGGCAGCTCCTCGTAATCGCGACGGTTGGGTTCGGGCAGAATCAGCTCGAAGATATCACTGCGCCGCGCAGCAATCACCTTCTCGCGAATACCGCCCACCGGCAGCACCTGGCCGCTCAGTGTCAGCTCACCGGTCATCGCCAGGGGACGGTCGAGGGGTTGCTGCTTGGCCAGCGACAGCAGTGCCGTCGTCATTGTCACGCCGGCCGATGGGCCATCCTTGGGCGTGGCGCCCTCGGGCACGTGCATGTGCACATGCGTCTCGTCGAAGAAGGTCGAGTCGGCGCCGAATTCCTTGAGATGCGCCACCGTGTAGCTGTAGGCGATATTCGCCGACTCCTGCATCACGTCGCCCAACTGGCCGGTGAGCTTGAGGTCACGCGATTTCGCGTGCACGCGCGCCGCTTCGACCGGCAGCGTCGCCCCGCCCATCGAGGTCCATGCCAGCCCGGTGACCACGCCGACGCCCTTGAGCACTTTTTCCTTGCGGAAGGTCGGCGCTCCCAAGAAGTCCTCGAGGTTATTGACCGAGATCTTGACCGTGTCTTGCTCGTTTTCGAGCATCGTTACCGCCGCCTTGCGCACGATGCGGTGCAGTTGCTTTTCCAACTGCCGCACCCCGGCTTCGCGTGCATAGCCCTCGATGACCTTCCGAAGTGCGGCATCGGTGAGATTGATGCGCTTCTTGGGAATGCGGTCGCGCTCAAGCAGCTTGGGCCAAAGATGGTGCTTGGCGATGGCCATCTTTTCCTCGGCGATATAACCCGACAGGCGAATCTGCTCCATGCGGTCAAGTAGCGCCGGCGGCAACGAATCCAGCGTGTTGGCGGTGCATACGAACAGTACCTTGGAAAGATCCATGCGCACGTCGAGATAATGATCGAGGAAGTCGACGTTCTGCTCGGGGTCGAGCACTTCGAGCAGCGCCGAGGCCGGATCGCCCTGGAACGACTGACCCATCTTGTCGACCTCGTCGAGCATGATCACCGGGTTTTCGACCTCGACTTCCTTGAGCGCCTGCACCAGTTTGCCGGGCATCGCCCCGATATAGGTGCGCCGGTGACCCTTGATCTCAGCCTCATCGCGCATGCCACCTACCGAAAAGCGATAGAACTCACGGCCCAGGGCTTCGGCGATGGAGCGCCCCACCGAGGTCTTGCCCACGCCTGGCGGTCCAACCAACAACAGGATAGAGCCACCGACATCGCCCTTGAAGGTACCTTCGGCGAGGAACTCGACGATGCGCTCCTTGACGTCCGTCAGGCCATCATGGTCGCGATCGAGGATCTTGCGGGCGCGCGGCAGGTCGAGCTGGTCCTCGGAGGTAATCCCCCAAGGCAGCGACGTCAACCAATCCAGGTAGTTGCGCGTGGTGCCGTATTCAGGCGAACCGGTCTCGAGCACCGAGAGCTTGCCCAGCTCGTCCTCGATACGCTCCATGACACGCTCGGGCACTTTCATGTTCTCGAGGCGTTCACGGAACGTATCGACATCGCTTTCGCGGTCGTCCTTGGAGATACCCAATTCACGCTGGATGACCTTGAGCTGTTCTCGCAGGAAAAACTCGCGCTGGCGGTCCTGCATCTGCGCGTTGACCTGCTCGCTGATCTCGCTTTGCAGCTGCGCCACCTCGATTTCCTTGCGCAGCAGCGGTAGTACCTTCTGCATGCGCGCCATCACCGGCAGCGTCTCGAGCACTTCCTGCAACTCTGGCCCCTTCGCCGAGGTAATGGCCGCGGCGAAATCGGTCAGTGGGCCAGGTTCATGAGGGCTGAAGCGATTGAGGTAATGCTTGAGCTCTTCACCGTAAAGTGGGTTGATCGGCAGCAGTTCCTTGATGCCATTGATCAGTGCCATGGCATAGGCGCGCGCTTCTTCGTCGCTGGCCTCGATGGGTTCCTGGGGATAGGTGACCTCGACCAGGTACGGCGGGGTCTTCGACAACCAGCGAACGATGCGAAAACGCCGCACCCCCTGGGCGATGAACTGGATCTGCTGCTCTTCGGTCTGCGAGCGATGGACTTTTACCGCCGTGCCGATCTCCGGAAAGTCACCGGGTCCTAGCTCATCGACGCCGGAATCGCCGACAAACGCTACCCCAACGCTTTGGTGCGGCGTATTGCCGACCCGTTCCATGGTGTCTTCCCAGCGTTCCCGGTGGATGACCAGCGGTTGCACCTGCGCAGGGAAGAACGGCCGGTTGTGAATCGGCAGCAGGTAGAGACGCTCGGGCAGGTATTCCTGGGTCGGCACTACCGCGCGCCCTTGGGAGTTCGATTCCTGGTCGTCCTGCGTCGGGGAATTTTCCTCTTCGGCGTCTTGCCGTGCCTCTTCGAGTTCGGCGTAAAAATCCCGGGATTGATCCTGATCGCGTTCGCTCATCATTCACCTTGAAAGTCGTCGGGCAAATTGCCCGTTTGCCAAGAGGAATGCGGGCGTCACCGACGAACTTCAAGCCTACGCAGGATGATGCTTACCAACGCAGTGCACGTTCATTGACGCGCCACTGGCCGGCATCAATGCGAAACTCCAGATGCGACGGCCCTGCCAGGCCAGCGACGCCAGAGGAAAATCCATGCGGTGATGAACGTTTACTCGTCGCCCTCGTCAACAACGTCTCTCCTGCGTGGGTGACAACCGCTTCACGTCGCTTCAGGCGGGCATGTCATTGGCCATGCGCAGCGCCTGACGCGACGAGGTGATGGTGGGGCGTAACATCCTCCACTGCCGACCGGCTTCGTCCGAGTCCGCCTGGCGCGCCGCGCGCTCCAGGGCATCGCTTCCGTGTACAAGGCGCGTCAAGGCCAGCGACGACGATTCGCCCTTGAGGCGATGTGCCAGCTCGGCCGTACGCGTCATGTCCGCGTCGACGACGGCAGCCTCGAGCGCCTCCTCCAGCACTCGCGACTGATACTGCCAGGCGGCTACCAGCGCGCTACGCTGTGCCGCACCCAACGTCTCACCGAGCGTCGCGAATTCCTGGCGATCGAGGAGCGCCGGTAGCGTATCCGCCGACTCCGCTCCGCCAGACGGGCGTACCTCGTCTGACGCGATCACCTCTTCCGGATCACGTACGCCGAAACGCACCAGGACATCGACCAGCACTTGCTGGCGTATGGGTTTCGTCAACACTTCCGCCATGCCGGAGGCCAAGGCCCGTTGATGTTCCTGAGTAGTAACGCTCGCGGTCATTGCGAGCAGAGGTGTGGCCTGGTTAGGGCCGTCCTGAGCGATAATCCGACGTGCCGTTTCCGGTCCATCGAGCGTGGGCATGCGAATATCCAGGAAAATCAAGGCAAAAGACGTATATTCGGTCAGCGCCAAGGCAGCCTCGCCGCTGTCGACGACCTTCACTGTATGTCCGAGACGCTCGAGCATAGCCACGGCCACCTGGCGATTGACGGGGTTGTCCTCGATCACCAGCAGGGGCGCCGTGCGTGCCGCCGTCGCATCCCATGTTTCTCCTGACGGAATGTGCTTCACTCCACTCTCGGCATCGCTGGGCAATGGCAGTTCGAACCAGAAGCGGCTGCCCTCGTTGGCCGGACTCGAGACGCCTATACGTCCCTGCATGGCCTCCACCAGACGCTTGCTGATGGCTAGGCCCAGGCCAGTCCCGTTCTGCGTGGCGACTCCCTGGTAAAAGGGCTGAAACAAGCGTTCGCGGTCGACATCATCGATACCGCAACCGGTGTCACTGACTTCGAAATGTATCCAATTGCCACGCATCGGCTTGACGATCAGCGTCACGCTGCCTTGCCGCGTGAACTTGAGCGCGTTGGAGAGCAGGTTGAGCAAGATCTGGCGCAAGCGCCCCACATCGCCTACCAGGTACTCGGGTACCGCAGGCGAGATGACACTCAAGAACTCGATATGCGTGGCACGCGGCTCGAGCAATCGCATCAAGGATTCGACGAGTTCGGGGAGCGAAAACACTTCACGCTCGATATCCAGATGCCCGGCCTCGATCTTGGAAAAGTCCAGCAGATCATTGATCAACGCCAGCAGCTGTGAACCGCTGTCATGGATGGTCTCGACATATTGATGCGAGGTTTCATCCAGCGCGCGTTCGCGCAGTAGTTCCGTCATACCCAGCACACCGTTGAGCGGTGTGCGTATCTCATGGCTGACGGTGGCCAGGAAATCCGACTTGGCCTGGTTGGCGGACTCGGCATGACGCGCGGTGTCCTGAAGCTCCTGGCTCAGATGCTCCAATGCTCGTCGCGCCGCGATATTCTCTCCCGCCTCCTGGAAAAGGAAGCGGATCACCAGCACGGTGGCGCCGCACATCAGCAGGATCAACGCCAGCAAGGCCGCATACAGCGCCAACTGCACTTCGCGCTCGCGCGTCTTGGATTCGGCAAGATAGGCGTTGACCGACACGACGAGGCGCTCGCTGAGGCTGCTCAACGTCTGCAAGCGTTCATCCAGCGAGGAAAGCTCGGGTGATTCAGGGGACATCCGTTTCAAGGCGGAATCGAGCGCATCGCTGCGCGACAGGATCTCCGGCAACAACGCTCGCGTCTCGGGCAGTGACTGGAACAGTTCGGCGATTTCGCCCTCGCGCAGCAGGTTGATGCGGCTATACAGCAATTCGAAGCGCATGCGCACGTCATCGAACTTTTCCGGACTCTGTTTGGCCTGCAAGACGGCATTACGCATCTGGATAGTTTCCCGATCCAGCTTGTAGGCCGCCCAGACGGCGTCGCCGGCAACGCTCTTGGCCAAGACTTCCTGTCGCCAGATGATCAAGCTGACCACCACCAAAGCCGCGGCGAAAAACAGAATCGCCGCGCAGGCCCCAAGCTTGAGCCGCATCGGCAAACGCGACACGAGATGGATACGGGAACGCCAAGCCATGGTCATTCCACGACGATACGCGCGACCTGCCAGACCGAGCGGAAACGCACTTCCTCGGTCTGCAGTTCAGGATAATCATCGAAAGGATAGAGTACGAACAGCGGGCCGTACTCACGCACCGGCATCGGCTCGCCATCACGCCGCATGGCCAGAATCACCCCGTACTCTTTTGCCTCGGCCAGCGGTACATCGGCGGCGAAATCATTCAACGCGACGACGTGCAGCGAATCGCCGCGAGCGCCGACCGCATCGTAAATCGCGCTCAGTAAAGGGCCTCTGAAGTGCGATGAACCCTCAGTCCAAGGGGTGTGCGTGACGATAGTGCCTTGTGGCAATTCCTGGAGCATGGCGCGGTCGAACCGTGCCACACCGCCACCGTTGGTACGCGAGATATTTCCCTCCACGGTTAGCATGACCTCCCCTTCAGGTGTCGACAGTGGATGGGCATGCACCGCCGCGGCGACGCACATGAGCAAAAAGAAGCCCAGCCCAGCCGTCACACCTGAGCGCTTCAAGCATTGCCTCAGCGTCATCAAGACACGCATGGTTAGCCGTCCCATCCGAGTGCGAGCAAAAACGTCATACCGCTACCAATGACCCTACCACCGCAACAGGGTGCTTGCATGTCATACGCGATTGGCGATTGTCGTGACTGATCCATCCGCCTCACTCCAGCACCTCGAGGCGGTCATGACGCGTAACACGGCCTTCGTTTTCGGCAACCAGGTTCTGCCCGAAATACACCTTGCCACCCTCACCACGCCGGTAACCGGCCAGCGTACGCAAGGGCTCGCGGCCCTCCTTGAATGTGCCCGTGGCGGGGTCGACGCTGATCATCGCGCAGCGAGCACAAGGCTTATCGACGCGGAACACAACCTCACCGAGACGGATGCGTCGCCACTCGTCCTCGGCATACGCCGAGGTATCAGCGATCACCAGGTTGGGGCGAAACTGTGCCATGAGATGCTGCTCGACCGTACGCGTGTTGAGATCGGCCAACGAGGCCTCGGAGATCAATAATAGCGGGTAGCCGTCGGCAAAGCTGACGCGCTGTTCGATGGAATGCCGATAGCGCGAGGACTGCTCGCCCAGCCACAACAATCGTGCGGGCTCTCCCGCCACCTCGCTGAACCAGGCATCGAGACGTGCATGCGTGGTCCAGGCATCGAAATCGTCAGCCCATACCGTAGTGGCGAAAGTCGCCAGATCGAAGCTCCCTACCGCCAGTTCCAGTGCGGGCAGTTGCGGATGCGACAAGCTCAGCGTCTGACCGTCAAACGTCGCGGTCACGCGCTGCAACTGAGGATGCGTGCGGGCAGTCAGAAAGGTGCCATCGAGTTTGGCGACCATGAAACGCCGATCGCCTACTATCCCTTCCAAGCCGACCCATGCCGATTCTTGCATGCGCCCTGCAGTGGATTTGATGGGATAAAGGTGAATCGCGGAAAGCGTCGCCATGGCAACCTCATTGGGAGTCTAGGGATTGAGAGGATATTTCTGAGCATTGTCGCAAAAAATACCGACGGTCGCCTCGATAGTGGCATGCCATTCCCGTTTCGAGCGCGCATTCGAACATACAGACATCGTCAACGAGCGACAGCCACCATCAAAAACGCCCGCCTCTCTCGAGGCGGGCGCAGCAACGGCAAAGCGTCCGTTTACGCCGTAGCATCGGCATGCCGGCTCGGTGTCGGCCGCCTACGGCGCTGCAGCCAGATGACGAATGCGAATACCGCCAGTCCCGGTATCCACATCCATTCCTTCGGCCAGCGCTCGACGGGCGCACGGATCGACACGATCTCCTGGTCGAAATCGAAGCCCAGTTTCTCCGCCTGGCTATTGAAGTCGGTCATGTCGACCAGCGTCTTGCCATCCTCCTGCATCAAGGTCAGGCCCAGGTTCTGCATACGCTCGCTACCGCTGTCTCCCTCCGGCGCCGGCACCAGCATCACGAAACTGGTCGGTGACCCATAGGCATCAAGACCGTCGACACGAACACGCAGGTTGCTATCGTCATCGATGGCGCCTAACGCCTGCTCGAACTGTGCGGGCGGAATGTCCCGATACGGGTCGTGAATCATGTCCATCCAGAACCCGGGCCGGAACAGCGTGAAAGCCACCAGCAGCAGCAGCAGGCTCTCGTACCAGCGATTTCTCACTACCATGTAGCCCTGCGTGGCGGCGGCGAAGATCAGCATCGCCCCCGTCGCCACCACGAAGATCAATATGCCGTGCCACCAGTTCACATCGATCAACAGCAGATCGGTATTGAAAATGAACAGGAAAGGCAGCGCCGCCGTACGCAAACTGTAATAAAACGCCTGGAAGCCGGTGCGAATGGGATCGCCCCCGGAAATCGCCGCGGCGGCGAACGAGGCCAACCCCACCGGGGGCGTCACATCGGCCATGATGCCAAAATAGAAGACGAACAGATGCACCGCGATCAGCGGTACGATCAAGCCATTTTGCTCACCCAGTTGGACGATGACCGGCGCCAAAAGCGCGGAGACTACAATGTAGTTGGCAGTGGTCGGCAGGCCCATGCCGAGAATCAGACTCAGCACCGCCGTCAGCATGAGCATCAGCAATAAATTGCCCATAGACAGCGTTTCGACCAAATCGGCCAGTACCAATCCCACCCCGGTCTGCGATACGGCACCGACAATGATGCCCGCCGCCGCCGTGGCGATGCCGATACCGATCATGTTGCGTGCACCGTCGATCAAGCCATCCCAGAGATCGACGACGCCACGCTTCACTTCATTGCCCAGCGCGCCGCGGCCACGGAAGAATGCCTCCAGTGGGCGCTGCGTCAGGATGATGACGATCATGAGCACGGTGGCCCAGAACGCCGAAAGGCCTGGCGACAACCGCTCAACCATCAGGCACCACACCAGCACCACGACGGGCAGCAGAAAATAAAGCCCCACCATTACCGTGGGCCGCGTTTGCGGAAGCACTGAGATATCGCTATTGGCATCATCCTGCTCAAGCTCGGGGTAGCGTGACCCTAGCTTGAGCAGTGCCACATAGATCACCGCCAGCCCCACGGCGGCCACCCATGGCATAGCCTCACCCAACACCGGCTTCAGCCACCCCAGCCCGTAATACACGATCAGGGCCAGGGCCATGATCCCGACCAGCCCGGTCAGGAAACCGACGATTTTCTGCAGCCATGGGCGTACAGGATTGCTGCTCTCGAGCCCCCGCATATTGGCCTTGAGCGCCTCGAGGTGAACGATGTAGATCAGGGCTATATAAGAGATCAACGCCGGCAGGAAGGCATGCTTGATGACTTCGACATACGAAATACCCACATACTCGACCATCAAGAAAGCCGCGGCCCCCATCACCGGCGGCATGATCTGACCATTGACCGACGACGAGACCTCGACCGCACCGGCCTTGGTGGGACTAAAGCCAACGCGCTTCATCATGGGAATGGTAAAGGTACCGGTGGTCACGGTATTGGCAATCGAGGAGCCCGAAATAAGACCGGTCATGCCCGAGGCGACAACCGCCGCCTTGGCCGGACCGCCACGATAGTGGCCCAGCATCGAAAACGCCATCTTGATGAAATAATTGCCAGCCCCTGCCTTGTCCAGCAAGGCACCGAACAATACGAACAGGAACACGAAGCTGGTCGACACGCCCAAGGCGATGCCGAACACGCCTTGCGATGTTAGCCACTGGTGATTGACCAGGCCATAAAGGCTCACCCCGCGATGCGCTAGCATCCCCGGCATGTAGGGGCCGGCCAGCGAATAGACGATGAACACGCTGGCCACGATCATCAGCGGCGGTCCAAGCGCACGCCGCGTGGCTTCCAACAGCAACAACAAACCGATCACACCGATGATGACATCCTGCAGGATCGGTGCACCGGGGCGCTGTGCAAGCTGCTCGTAAAAGAAATACATGTAGGACGCCGCGAAGGCGCCTATCAATGCCAATCCCCAGTCCAACAACGGCACCCTGCCGCGCGGTGAACGCTTGAAGGCCGGATAGGACATGAATGCCAGGAAGATGGCAAAGGCCAGATGGATGGAACGTGCCTCCGTGGCACTGAACACCCCAAAGCCAAATACGAAAGGTAAGGGCGAAGCGATCCAAAGTTGGAACAACGACCAGACCGCCGCCACGCAAAGCAGCAGTTTGCCAACCGGCCCGGTGGGCTTACGAGCCCCGGTCTCGTTGGCGGCCAGTTCTTCAAGCTCGGCCTCTCGCGTGGATGCTGTCGACTTATCGTCTTGCATACTGTTGTCCCGGTGGTGTCGGTCAGGGCGTGCTTCGCGTGCCCTGACCGACCAAAAAACACATCACAGTCGCTTGTTTCATTCGCCACCGCGTGGCCAGAACCAACGATGCGCGGCGCCGAAGCGGCCGCGCATCGTCTAGCACGACATCAAGCTAACGTTACAACCAACCACGCTCTTTATAATAGCGTTTGGCGCCTTCATGCAGCGGCGCGGAGAGACCGTCGGAGATCATTTCTTCCGGTTTCAGGTTGGCGAAGGCCGGGTGCAGACGCTTGAAACGATCGAAGTTGTCGAACACCGCCTTGACCACTTCGTAGACGACATCGTCATCCACTTTGGAAGAGGTCACGAAGGTAGCCTTGACGCCGAAGGTCTCGACGTCATCGTCATTGCCCTTGTACATACCACCGGGGATGACCGACTTGGCGTAGTAGGGATACTCATCGACCAGGCTATCCACCGCATCGTCATTCAGAGGGACGAGGTTGGCATCGACGGTCGTGGTCGCTTCCTGAATCGCACCGTTGGGGTGGCCAACCACGTACGCCATGGCATCGATGTTGTTATCCGCCAATGCCGAGGCCATTTCGGAGGCGCCCAGCTCGGAGGCCAGCGAGAATACGTCGGTATCCCAGCCCTCGGCG
Source organism: Chromohalobacter sp. 48-RD10 (assembly GCF_029889785.1). Classification (NCBI taxonomy): domain Bacteria; kingdom Pseudomonadati; phylum Pseudomonadota; class Gammaproteobacteria; order Oceanospirillales; family Halomonadaceae; genus Chromohalobacter; species Chromohalobacter sp. 48-RD10. The sequence goes on from NZ_JARANX010000006.1 coordinate 98,743, forward strand.
TCCATCAGCACTTCCATGGTGGCACGCTGACCGGACCCCGGATTACCGATGTTGACGCGCTTGCCTTTGAGATCTGCGACCCCGTTAATATCGGCATCCTTGCGCGCCAGAACGGTCAACGGCTCACCGTGCACAGAAAATACCGCACGCAGGTCTTCCATCGGCTCCTTGAAGTCACCCTCGCCATTGTAAGCACGGTACTGCACGTCAGACTGCGCGACGCCCATGCTCAGCTCATCGGACTTGATGCCGTTGATATTGGCCACGCTGCCACCGGTAGACGGCGCGTTACAGCGAATGTTGGTGTCTTCCGAGTTGCGGTTGACCAGACGACAGATCGACTGACCCACCACGTAGTAAACTCCTGTCTGCCCACCTGTCCCGATGGTGACGAAGCGCTCCTGATCCTGAGCCATCGCCGGCGTCGATAGCGCAGCGGCACCCAGCAGGGCCCCGGAGAATAACGCAGCGGTAAAGGCGTAACGTTTCATGCATGCACCTCTTTAACATTATTGTGACGAGCCGATCGCAAGGCCGAAGCCACGACCGGCAACAGGGAGCGACCGAAAAGCACCGCGGACGCAGTACACTCCAGCGCACTCAATTCCCTTGCACTCAGCCTAGGCAATATGTGCCAAAGCCGATAGTCGGCAGGCATGATAACCGCCCGTTGCGCCAACCGGAACAGACGTTTGCCATATCGAGCCCGCACTCGACTATCGTCTAACCCAATACCCACGCCTATCCCGACAAGACGGTGAACAGCATCTTTACTGACAGCGCCATCAAGACGAACGCGAAGATGCGCTTGAGTGTGGACACGGGCAGACGATGGGCGAGCCAAGCACCCAGTGGTGCAGTGAAGAAGCTCACGCTCGACATCAGGATCACCGCCGGCCAGTAGACGAAGCCCAGCGTCCCTACGGGCAACCCCGGCTCTCCCCAACCGTTGATCAGATAGCCGACCGCCCCTGCCAGCGCGATCGGCAATCCCACCGCCGCGGACGTACCGATCGCGCGCCGCAAGGAGACGTTGCACCAAGTGAGAAACGGCACCGTAAGCGACCCGCCCCCGATGGCGACCAAAGCGGAGATACCGCCGATGCCCAATCCCACGCCAGATACGCCCGCTGGCCCCGGCAAGGTCCGCGAAGGCGCAGGCTTGAGGTTGATCAGCATCTGCGTCGAGACGAACGCCATGAAACACGCGAAGAAGATCGCCAGCCCCGTGGTCGGCACGTGCGCAGCAAGAAACGTGCCCAGGAAAGTGCCGACCAGAATTCCCGGTGTAATGAAGCGCACCACCGACCAGTCCACGCCCCCACGACGATGATGCGCTCGCAGGCTCGCCAGCGAGGTGGGTACGATGGCGGCCAGCGACGTCCCCAACGCCACATGTACCAAGGTGTCATGCGGAAAACCCTGCAGGGCGAACAGCGATGTCAGTAGCGGCACCATGATGCCGCCACCGCCGACCCCCAGCAGGCCGGCGAAAATCCCCACCACACCGCCCAAGGCCAGATAAGCCAACCACCATATCGGATCCACGTTACTCACTCCTTATCATCGAACGTTCGACGCTACGTCAGCGCCGACCATCGGCCCGCCAGCCTAGTGTGGCGATAGCAAGGGCACGACCGGAAGACGATCGCTCACCTCGATGCCATGTCGACGGAAGTAACCAGCATTGACTTCCAGCGCCGCGCGAAACGGAACCTCGGCCGCATAACGGGGGCACTCGGCGCTGGAAGCGGCCTGACACGGCAGCATGCGCCGGATGGCGCGTACCTCGCCGTTCGCGCCCAGGAAGGCTATATCCAGCGGAATACGCGTGCGATACATCCAGAATGCTGTCTCGGCGGATTGTTGAGCTTCATAAACGAACAGCATGCCGGCATCCGGCGCGAGCGTATCGCGATCCATCAGCCCCTGGGCCCGCTCCTCGGCCTGCCTGGCCACTTCCACCGACAGCGTCTCTCCGGCAATTTCCAAAGTGGCACGCTCGAGTGTCGAGCGTTCCTCTGCGAACGCCGGCGCGAGTGTCAGCGCAAACAAGCCCAACACCATCCACCCCGACACGTACAATGTCCGCTTCATACGCTATCCTCTTGCCTTCTATCAACCAACGCGAATGATGCCTAACGCCATTCGCCTACAAGGATACCCCGTGCCACTTCGCGACCTCCTGCTCGGCCTTCTGGTCATCGTCATCTGGGCCTTCAACATCATTGTCATCAAGGTCGGCGTGGACGACATGCCACCCCTGATGTTGATGACACTGCGCTTCATGCTGGTCGCCGCCCTGGTCGTACCCTTTACTCGCATAACACGACGGCAACTGCCGTGGCTGCTGGTGCTGTCGGTCACCTTCGGGGGCCTGCATTTCCCACTGCTATTCCTGGGCCTTGGGCAGGCCGAGGCCGGCACCGGCGCCTTACTGGTACAGATGGGTACGCCCTTTGCCACCTTGCTCGCCGCCGTCTTCTTCAAGGAGCATCTCGACCTGCGCCGGTTGCTCGGCTTGTTGCTCGCCTTCGCCGGCGCGGTGGTGCTCGCCGGCGGGCCGGCGTTGCCTAATGTGACGGCTACGTTGACGCTCTTGACCAGCGCCCTGGCCTGGGCGGTGTCGACGTTGATCATCAAGCGTGCGCCGGCCATCTCGCCGCTGACGCTGGCCGGGTGGATCGCGCTGTTCGCGATTCCCCAGGTCGCATTGGCCAGTTGGCTTTTCGAGACTCAGCACATGCAAGCGCTTCGCCATGCCGGCTGGATCGGCTGGGGCGCGGTATTCTACACGGCGGTGATGTCGTCGATCATCGCCTATGGCTTGTGGTATTCGCTGCTGCGCCGCCACCCGGTCAACCGGGTCGTTCCGCTGACGTTGTTGATGCCGGTCATCGCCGTTTTTCTCGGCGTCTGGCTGCTCGGCGATGACCTGGATAGTCACAAGCTGCTCGGCGGGGCGCTGGTCATCGCCGGGCTGGCGGTGATCAACCTGCCGGGAAGGCAGCGTGCTCGCGCCGCGCCCTGAAGGCCCTTATGTCACGACCACATCATGGCGAGAGATCGTCACGCTGCGCAGCCGCGCTTGCAACGCTTGGCCCGCATGAAGTCCCATCTGATCAACCGCTTCACGGGTGAGGCGCGCCCGCAACGCCTGCCCGCCGACATCCAGCATTACCTCGACGAAAGGGCCATGGGCTTCGTCACCGATCTCCCGCAGCGTCGCCGGTAGGCAGGCGACATCCGGCAGCGGCGGCGCCCATGTGGAGGCGACGCCCACATCGCGCGCTCGCAGGCGCAAGCGCACCGCATCGCCGACCGCTCCCTCGAGACGTGCAACACTCAGCGTCTCGCCCTCGGCCATGCCCGGCAGCGCCAGTCGCGTCAAGCAAAGCGCCTCGTCATGCGCGGCGATACGCGCCTCGAGCAACGAAGACGCCTCGAAACGCCCCGTACGTGGCCCCAGATCGAGGCGCGTAAACATCTCGTCCACAGGACCGCTCGCCATCACCCGCCCCTCTTCTATCAATGCCACGCGATCGGCCAGCGCCCCGATTTCACGCGTATCGTGACTGACGAAGAGAATCGGCACCCCAGTATCGCGCGCCAGACGCCGGATATAGTGCAGGAGCTCTTGCTTGCGCGCGCCGTCCAGTCCGGTGAGCGGCTCGTCCATCAACAGCATGCGTGGGCGCGACAACAACGCCCGGCCGATGGCCACGCGCCGTACCTCTCCTCCCGAGAGTCGCCCCGGTGTACGCGACAACAAATGGCCGATCCCCAAAAGCTCGACAAGGCCATCGAAATCCGCGCGCGCCGCGCGCGGCATGCCGTAGCGCAAATTGCCGCGCACCGAATAATGCGGAAACAGTCGTGCTTCCTGAAACACGACGCCCAACTGGCGCCGATGGGGCGGCACCCATCGGCGACGCTGCGTATCCACCAGCCATGTATCACCCAGCCGAATGGTGCCTGCCTCGGGCGCCTCTAATCCAGCGATCAATCGAATCAGGCTGCTCTTGCCGCTACCCGAGCGCCCGAACAACGCCGTGACGCCTTCCGCCGACACCGCAAGTGAAGTGTCGAGTGTGAAAGCCCCGAGTCGCTGAAAGACCTGCGCCTCAAGCATGGCGTCCCTCCAGACGTCGGCGTGCGCGCCGCGCCAACCACTCCGACGCCACCAGCGCGATCAACGCCACGATCACCGAAATCACGCAAAGCCGCGCTGCGGCGGCCTCCTTTCCAGGCGTCTGCACCAGGCTATAAAGCGCTAACGGCAAGGTGCGCGTCTCACCGGGAATGTTGGAGGCAAAGGTAATCGTCGCACCAAACTCGGATAACGAGCGGGCAAACGCCAGCACGCCGCCGGTCAGAAGGCCCGGCAATATCAGCGGCAGGGTCACCGTAAGAAAGGTTTTCCAACGGCTCGCACCCAGCGTGCGCGCCGCTTCCTCCAGCTTGCGATCGACCGACTCCAGCGACAGGCGCACGGCACGTACCAGCAAGGGAAACGCCATCACCGCCCCGGCAAGTGCCGCCCCTTGCCAGGTAAAGGGCAGACTCACGCCAAGCGTTTCGTGCAGCCATTGGCCCAGCGAGCCTTGTCGCCCCAGCGACACCAGCAGCAGATACCCCACCACGACCGGGGGCAGCACCAGCGGCAAATGCACGATACCGTCGAGAAGTGTCTTGCCGGGGAAGTCGAAGCGTGCCAGCACGTAGGCCATGCCCAGCCCCGGCAACAGAATCGCGGCCACCGCGACACCGGAAACACGCAGGCTCAGAGCCAGTGCCTCCCATTCCAGCGGTGTCAGCATCAGCTATCCCCGGCGCTCAGCGTCGCAAAGCCGAAACGCTGGAAGATGGCGCTCGCCTCGTCACTTTCCAGCCACTTGGCCAACGCCGCGGCCTCCTCACTGGGTGACTCGCCGATCAACGCCACTGGATAGACGATCGGGTCATGAGAAGCGTCGGGAAAGGTGCCCAGCGTCTTGACCTTATCGCTGGCCTGGGCATCGCTAGAATAGACGATACCCAATGGCGCCTCGCCGCGCTCGACCAGCGCCAATGCACTGCGCACGTTGTCGGCACGCGCCAAACGTGGCGCGAGCGCTTGCCACTGACCCAGCGATGTCAGCGCCTGCTTGGCATAGATACCTGCGGGGACATGCTCCGGGTTGCCGAGTGCCAAACGCCCCTCTCCCAACCGTTCGGCGATCGAGGCGGTCTCATCCAAGGTTAAACGGTCAAGATCGCTGTCCCGAGGCGCAATCAGCGCGAGGCGATTGCCCAGCACATCGTGACGATGCGACAGCGTGATCCCATCTTGCGCACCGAGCCAATCCATCCAGCGCTCGTTAGCCGAGAGATACACAGCCGCCGGCGCACCGTTGGCGATCTGCCGGGCCAAGGTCGACGACGCGGCATAGACGGGCACGATATCGACATCGTGATCGCGCTCGTAGGCCTCGGCCAGCGCACCGACGGCATCGGTCAGCGAGGCCGCAGCAAAGACTTTGACACGCTCGGCGGCCAGCGCCGAAAGGCTTGCCATGCCCAGCGACAGGGCCAAGGCATGGACGATACAAATGCGAACCAGCGAACGACGTAACATAGCACTCCGGGCTTAGCGACCTTGATATGGATGACGAGTGATCAGTTATCGAAAATAGCATGCGCGATGGCCACAACCCAGGCACCCGCCAGGAAGCCGTGCCGAACGAAACAGGGAGGCCGAAGCCTCCCTGCACGATACGAGCATTCGTTCGATGCTTAGAAGTCGAGGCTCGCCCCTACCCAATAGCGACGCCCATCGTCTACGTAACCGTATTCGTCATAGCCGACGTCTTCGTCGAACATGTTATAGACACCGAGCATGAGCTTGGCCTGCTCGGTCACCCGCCATGAGCCGCCACTGTCCACGAAAGTGTAGGACGGCGCTCGGGTCGTATTGGAGGAGGGCCCCTCGACGGGCTGGCTCTCCTTGCCACGATAGGTCAGACGGGTCCAGGCGTTGAGTCGCGCCGTCGGCGCCCAGTCCAGCGTGCCGCTGAACTGATGTTTGGGCAACTGGGTCAACGGATTGCCTTCGTATTCGCCGCTTTTCTGCTCGGAATCGGTGTAGGTATAGCTCGTCGACAAGGTCAACGTCTCGGTCAACGGCGACGACAGCGAGAGCTCTACGCCTTGCGTCACGGCCTCGTCGACATTGATGCGGGTATTGGTGCGAAGGTTGCCGTCGTCGTCGGTATCGAACTGGGTCACCGGAGGGCACGCCGTGGCCGACCCACAACGTAGCCGAGTGATCTTGTCGTCGAAGTCGTTGTGAAACAGCGTCACACTGGCATTCAAACCGCGTGGGGCGCTATACAACAAGGCAAGCTCCTTGTTGAGCGATGTCTCAGGCTCGAGATCCGGATTGCCATAGGTGGTTCCTCCACGGCTAATGGCCCCCCAATCAGCCGTTACCTCACGCAGCCCCGGGGCGCGATACCCCGTAGAGACACCACCTTTCAATGTCCAGCGCGGCGCCGCCTGCCAAACCCCATACAGACGCGGGCTGATATGGCTACCATAGTTTTCGTTGTCATCCAGGCGCACCCCGCCAGTCAATGAGAAATCTCGCGTCAATAACCATTCATCCTCAGCAAACAGCGCCCACTGATCGTTACTGACGTGGGTCCGGTCGGAAATCTGGTTGGTGTTCTGATCATCGAGCTCTTCTTTCTCATAGCTAGCGCCGATCGTCACAATATGATGCGACAATGGGAGTACCCACTGGGTGTTCGCCACGGTGTTGGATATCTCGATATCACGCGACTTGTTATCGGTGGACTCTCGCTGGATGTAACTGTCCGAGGTGGCAAATCCCCAGCGCCCGGTATGGGTCAGCGCGTAATGTTCTCGGTCATGCTCGGAGTAGCTATCGGTACAACCGCCTCGACATCCCTCTGCCGGAGCTGACTTTCCGGCATGCGACGCGCGATCCTGTGTCTCCTTGCCCACCTCAACGCCGAAATCGTGATTCTCACTCGGGGTCAGCGAAAACTGGGCGGTCAGGCTCTGTAGATCCTTGTCTTCGTAGCCTTGCTCGATGTCATCTTCCTCACGCTTCTGGTACTGGCTATAAACCTGCAGACCCAGCAGATCGTCGACTAACGGCCCAGCAACATAAAACTGACCCTGATTGGCATTGCCCGAGTCGCTGTCTTCCTGAAGCGTGGCTTCGGCGCGTACGTTGCCATGCCAGTCGTCGGCCACCTTGCGCGTGATGACGTTGATGACCCCACCGATCGCATCCGAGCCATAAAGCGTCGACATCGGCCCACGAATGACCTCGATCCGCTCAATGGCCTGCAGTGGCGGCAACCAGTCCTGTTCGAATCCCGCGCTCCCATTGGGACGCGACTCCCGCGACGCCTGTCGGCGCCCATCGACGAGCATCAAGGTATATTCTGCCGGCATGCCACGCATGCTGATATCGGCGCCATTATCGCCACGACCGCCTCCGGTGACGATAACGCCTGGTACATCACGCAAGGCGTCGGTGATATCACGGTAGGCCTTTTTCTCGAGCTGCTCGCGCGAAATGACACTGATCGATGCCGGGGCGTCCTGTACCTGCTGGGCGTACCCGGCAGCGGTCACGACGACATTGTCCAGCTGGACATCGTCATCGGCGGCATAGGCCAGCGGCGTGCCAAACGCAGTGATGGCGAGTGCCAGCGCCGACGGCCATACATAATAGGACATGATGCGTTGTTCTCCCTGATGAATCCCGCTCCGACATTAGCCGAAGCTTTTGCATGATATTTTTATAATTAATGCGAATTTTTATCATTTAGATTCTTTCACAGAGAGCACGCCAGGTCACGGGACAGGGCGTTTCACAATCCGCAACACAACGAGATACCGTTACAAGCGTTAATGATTTTCAAAAACGTCGTGCAATATGCCAGAATAATGACCCACTCCACGCACCACGCTGACAATGGCCTAAGGCATGCACGATCTCGATGAACTGACCGCGTTCGCCTCGGTCATGGCGTCCGGCAGCCTGACCGCCAGCGCCCGAGAACTGGGACTCGCGAAGTCGACACTCAGTCGGCGCATCAGCCAGTTGGAGGAACGGCTGGGTCAGCCGCTGCTACGACGCCAAGCCAACCGCGTTCTTCCCACCGAAGCCGGTACGCTCTTTCTCGCCTACAGTCAGCAGATACTGCACCTCGCCGAACAAGGACAGCAAGCACTCGACGACTTGCGCGCGGATGTCAGCGGCACGTTGACCGTCGAGGTACATAACGCCTTTGCGCGGGGCTGGTTCAGCCAGCAGATGGAAGATTTCGTGGCACGTCACGCAGGCGTGCGGCTGAATCTGCATACCCGTGTGACGCCGCCCACAGGCCCTGAAGACGAAACCCTATGCGTGTGGTTAGGTAACGTCGCCGACTGTGGTCTACGGCAGGAGACGCTTGGCTACATGCGTCGCGGGGTCTATGCGCACCCCGATTATTTCCGGCGCCATGGCATGCCTCGTCACCCCCGCGAACTAACCGAACACGCCTGGATCGATCTACTCGGTACCAGCGAACAAGGCGTGACGTTACATCACGCCCGCGAAGGAGAAACCCGGATCACGCTGCCGCCGTCACGCCTGCACGTGGATCAGTACGCCCTGCACATCGATGCCATCGCACGAGGGCGCGGCCTGGGTCTGCTTCCCCATTGGATGGCCGAGAAACGACTCCAGCATCATCCCGGCAGCCTGGCGCCTTGCCTCGAAGAATGGGCGCCCTCGTCGCTTCCCATCACCCTGCTTTACCCGTTCGGGCGTTTACCTCGCAAGAGCATCACTCTTCTCGAACAAATTCGTCAGACCGTGCCGGATAGCTGGCGCTTGCATTCGCATATCCCTCCCGAGCGCGTTTGCACGCTAGACTGACAGTCTCAAAATGGCATGCTGTACTCTTTTATAAAAAATCGGTGTATCTAAAAGACCGGGTCATATAAAAGACGAGTGCATGTGGACGCCGGTTCATGCTGAATGCCGATGTGCAGGTGCCACGCATTTAGATAGCATGCTCACATATTCACTTGCCTTGGCGAATGGGAGAGGGAATGGGTCTCAAGGAAATCGCTGTCGGTGGCATTTATCTCAGTCCGCTGCTTCTCTATACCCTGTTAGGGTTCATTGGCGCACTCATCGTGCGTACCGTATTGCACCGACTCGTCGGGCAACATGTTCCTTGGTTCGAAGCGTGGTTCGATGTCGCCTTGTTCGTCATCATTACCGCCGCCGTCGCCTTTGCCTTCTCGTCTACTGCTGGAATCGTTTAAATGCGCACACCGCTACGCATGCTGATCACTCTCGTTATCGTGGCACTGGCCGTCGCCGCCGGCGTCTGGCTCTGGCATTACTACCTGTATACGCCATGGACCCGCGACGGCCGCGTTCGCGCCGACGTCGTCACGATCGCCCCGGATGTCTCGGGCTGGGTGCGTCAGCTGCCGGTGAGCGACACGCAACAGGTCGAGCAAGGCGAGACCCTGTTCCAGATCGATCAGTCGCGTTACCAAACTGCCGTCGACAAGGCCCAGGCCATAGTCGCATTGAACAAGGCAAAGTTAGAGCTCAAGCAACATGAGGAGAGCCGACGCAACAACCTGAGCAATCAGGCCATCAGCAGCGAGGATCGCGAAGTCGCGCGGATCGATACCCGCGTGGCGAAAGCCAATCTCGACGAGGCCCAAGCCGATCTTGAAAGCGCCCAGCTCGATCTGAAGCGCACCGTGGTCGAGGCCCCCGCCGACGGGCATATCCTCAATCTGCGCCTTACCGAGGGCAACTACGTCTCGGCCGGCAATGCAGTGATGGCGCTGGTCAAAGCGGATTCCTACTATGTGACCGGGTATTTCGAAGAAACCAAGATGTCACGTATCGAAGAAGGCGACACCGCCAGGATCACGCTGATGAACGGCGATACCGAATTGCGTGGCCATGTCACTGGAATCGGTCGCGGGATCGCCGATAGCAATACTTCACCCAACGAGCAGCTCTTGCCCCAGGTCGAGCCAACCTTCAATTGGGTCAGGCTAGCGCAGCGGATTCCGGTGCGCATCGCGCTCGACGAAGTCCCCGACGAGACGCTGCTCAGTGCCGGCATGACCGCTACCATCCATATCGTCGACGAGACGGATACCGACTGAGCCGCCCATGTCGCCCTGGCTGGAAACCTACCTCACCCCTTCGAAGGCGTCACTGCAGTTCGCCACCAAAACCACACTGGCGATGCTGCTGGCGCTTTATATCGCGCTATGGTGCGATCTCGACCGACCCTACTGGGCGTTGATCTCAGCGGCCTTCCTGCAGATCCGGCCAATGAGCGGCATGGTCGTCGAGAAGGGCATCTGTCAGATCAGCGGCACGCTCATCGGTGCGTTGGTCGGCATCGTGATCATGGCCTTCTTCGCCCAGGCTCGCGTACCCGCCCTGGTGGCACTGACGCTATGGATCATGTTCTGCGCCTACGGCAGCTCGCTGTTGCGCAACAATTTTGCCTACGGCTGCATCATGGGCGCCGTCACGGCGATGCTGATCGTGGTGATTTCCTCCAACCAGCCGCCGAGCGGCATTTTCGATATCGCCATCGCACGGCTCTCCGAACTAGGGCTCGGCGCCCTCTGTGCCACCCTGGTCAGTGCCCTGTTATGGCCTACACGCGTCAAGGACCACCTGGCGAATCAGGCCGATGAGGTGATCAATCACGCCTTCACGCACGCCGGGCAACGCCTCGACGCCGGCGATGAGCTGGATGTCATGCAGCAATCGTTGACCGCCAGTCTCGAGCCGCTGACGATGCTCGAAACCGACAGCCAGGCGGCGCGCTACGAGGGCCCCGATGGTGCCGGTCGCATCCGTGCCACGCACGTGCTCACCCGGCGCACGTTGCGTTTCTTCGCCACATTGGGTGCGCTTTATCAGTTGCTACACGACCACGGCGATCGCATCAACGCGCCGCTGCATCAACTGGCCAAAGAAATCGCCGACGGCTTTCGCAATGCAGAGCACGTGAAAGGCGTACCCGCCGCACGCCGCCAATTACAGGACCTGCGCAAGCGCGCTCACGGCTACTCCGACACGCAACTCGATCCCTTGCAGCGGCGTGTGCTTCTAGCGCTGCGCGAGGTACTCGGTCATGCCATGATCATGCTCGACGCGCGCGAGGCCATTGCCCATCCAGGGCGCAAGCAACTACGTGGCGGATCGCTGTCCTGGCACCGCGATCATCTCGTGGCGTTGCTAAATGCCGGCCGCGCGGGACTGGTCTTTTCATGTCTGGCCACCTTCTGGTTGCAGACACACTGGAACAACGGCCAGGTCGCGATGCTGCTAGGCACTCTGTTCTCGGCGTTTTTCGCCACGCGCGATAATCCCGTTACGATCTGCATGATGTTCTTCAAAGGCATGCTGGCTGCATTGCCCAGCGCCTTCCTGTTCGGCCATGTGCTGCTCTCGCAGGCCAACGGGTTTCCCATGCTCGCCATGCTCTTCGTCACGCCGCTGTTCCTGGGGCTTCTTGGCGCTTCCAACCCGCGCTTGATGGGCTACTGCCTTGCCTTCACTATCTTCAATATTCTGCTGACCATGCCCGGCAATGGGATGGACTTCTCATTCGACAGCTTCGCCAATCGTGCCATCGCCGTCATCGTCGGACTCAGCGCCGTGGTGATGGGATTCCGCTTGCTCCCCGGCCTGGGCACGCCAATTCGACGCCGGCGCTTGATCGGCGCCATCAGCCACGACTTGCGGCATATCGATGAGCAACCCTTGCATGAAGCCGAAAGCCGCTTCAGCGGCCATATGGCCGACCGTCTGCTGCAACTCGCCCGGCATGACGACATGCTGCCCGAGGATCATCGCCACCTGTTCATGATCGGCCTCAACGGTCTCGATCTGGGGCGCTCGTGCTTGCGCCTGCGCCACCGCCTGGAAGATGCATCAACACCAGTACGCGACGCCATGCAACATCTTCTGGCCACGCTGGCCAACGGCTTCGAGGACAGCGCCCATGGCCGCTCGCCCCAAGGCATCAACGAGGCCGGCCAAGCGCTGGATGCCGCCATCGCGCGCCATGGCGGCATCGAGGAAGACGCGCGCGAGCTTATCGAGGGGTTGATTGAGCGACTTGTCCTGGTGCTGGACCGTCAGGCCGAGGTCATGGCCGAGCGTCAGACACCGGCCATCTCCGCGACCAAGAGCGCCTGACGACCAACGCCATCCGAGAGATAAATATGCAGATTCGACCTTTCCAGCCCGTCGATGAAGAGAGTGTCATTGCGCTCTGGGAGCGCTGCGAGTTGACTCGCCCATGGAATGACCCACGCCGCGACATCGCACGCAAGCTCGCGGAAGATCCCAGCCTGTTCCTGATCGGAGTGGAAGCGGACACTGTGATCGCCAGCGCCATGGCGGGATATGACGGGCATCGTGGCTGGGTACACTATCTGGCAATCAGCCCCGACTGCCAGCGCCGCGGCCTTGGCCGCCAATTACTCGCCGCCGTGGAGCGCGCCCTGCAGGCCCGGGGCTGCCCAAAGCTGATGCTGATGGTTCGCAACGAGCATCCCGCGTTGATCGACTATTACCGCCGCCAAGGGTACGACGAAGGTGACTTCGTGACCCTTGGCAAGCGCTTGATCGCCGACGACTGACTCAGTCGCGGTCGACGGCGAAGGCGGACCACGCTTGGCGTGTCGGCATGACTTCAAGACGATTGACGTTGACGTGTGCCGGCAGCGAGACCGTATAGCAGATCAACTCGGCGATGTCCTCGGCCTCGAGTGGCGTGGTGTTGCCGTAAAGCTTGTCGGAGGCCGCCTGATCGCCGCCGGTGCGCACCAGCGTGAACTCAGTCTCGGCCATACCCGGCGCGATATCGGTAACCCGCACGCCGGTGCCTTGCAGATCGCAACGCAGGTTATAGGAAAACTGCTGCACGAAGGCCTTGCTCGCACCATAGACGTGGCTGCCCGGATACGGCCACTGCCCCGCAACCGAGCCCAAGTTGACGATACTCGCCCCGGCCCCGGTCTCGATCAGCGTAGGCAGCAGCGCATGCGTCACATTGACCAGCCCGGTGATGTTGGTATCGATCATCGTATGCCAGTCGTCCAGGTCCGTCTTCTGCGCCGGTTCCGGTGCCAGGGCCAAACCGGCATTGTTGATCAACGCCTTGACCGCGCGGAAATCTTCCGGCAGCGCCGCAACGACGTCCTTGATCGCTTCGGCGTCTCGCACGTCGAGCACCGCGGTATGCACAGGCACCTTGTCGTTTAGCTCCTTCTCGAGATCCGCGAGACGCTCCGCGCGCCGACCAATGAGAATCAACGACCAGCCAGCCTCGGCGAAACGCCGCGCTGCGGCGCGCCCGAAGCCCGAAGTCGCCCCGGTAATCAATACGATATCGCTCATGTTTTGCTCCTTCTCCACATATGCCTTGCCGCCAATGCGTGTTCACGGCGCGATCAGCCAGGATAGCCGCCTTCGATGTCGACGATGCGCGTGGCATTGCGCCCTACACCACCATGCAGGTCCAGCATGCGCTCGATCCAGGCATAGACCGGATCGGCATTGGAGACAAGATCCGCCGTCGAGACACACCTTGCCCACATGAAATGACCGAATACCAGGTAGTCGGCACCGCCAGGCGCTTCGCCGTCGAGGAAGTCGGCCTCTTCGAGACGCCCACGCAGCGGCTCGAGGGCTGCATCGAGTGACGAGAGCCCTTTGCTGGGCGCATGCATTTCCTCGAGGCTACGGCCCAGCGCCTTTTCACGCGTTTCACGAAAATACGCCTGATCGTCGGGATGTACGGCATTGAACAAGTCCATGACGATGGTGCGCAAAATCCCGGGCGCCAACGCCCGCTCGCTGTAGAACTTGAAGAAGCGCGCGCGGGACGCCGCCGTGTCGTCTCCCAGCAGCGGATTTTGCGGATACACGCGATCCAGATAGCGGAAGATCTCGTAGCTATCGGTGACCGAGGTATCGCCATCGACGAGTACCGGCACCTTACCTTGCCCCGAAAACGCGATCGCCTCTTTCTGGGTAAACCGCCAAGGGATGAAATCGCATTCCAGCCCCTTGTGCGCCAGCGCATAACGCACACGCCAGCAGTAAGGCGAAAACCGCAGCCGCTCGTCACGCCCGCTCAAGTCGTACATCTGCAACGCCATGCCACTGCTCCTTTATTCAGCATAGACTTATCGTGAGAGTACCCACGCGCTGGATCTACGACGCTACCACATGCCGCGCAATCGCGCCTACGGCGCACGCACCTGGGCCACTATGTCCGGGAAAAGACTCATCTATTAGTCGAACTCATACCGCGTAAAACGCCTCACCAACGCTCTTCGTGCCTCCGACGAAGGTCACAAGAAAATACATATAAGTTTGATTTTGAAAGATATTTTAAGTTCATCAATTTCCTGGCGTTATTGGTAATACCAATTATCCAACAATTGGCCGTATCGCATTTCACGTTTATCTTTTGCTCGATGACGGGCGACATCCGTCTGCCTCCGTCTTGCGCTGCACAACAACACAATCAGGGGCACTTTCATGAATCAAACGCTGCTCTCGCTACTCGCCTTCCTGCCATTGGTGCTGGCTGGCGTACTACTGATTGGCTTACGAATTCAGGCCAAGGTCGCCATGCCCGTAGTCTTCGTGGTGACCGCGCTGATCGCCTTGCTGGCCTGGGATATGACGTTCACCCGGGTCGTTGCTTCGACGTTCCAGGGACTGATCCTCACTGCGGGCCTTTTGTGGATCATCTTCGGCGCCATCATGCTACTCAATACGCTGAAGCACTCCGGTGGCATCACCGCCATCCGCAACGGTTTTTCCAGCATCAGTCCCGACCGACGCGTACAAGCGCTGATCGTCGCCTGGCTGTTCGGCTGCTTCATCGAAGGGGCCTCCGGTTTCGGGACTCCGGCGGCCGTAGCGGCGCCGCTGATGGTGGCACTGGGCTTCCCCGCGCTGGGTGCCGTGACCGTGGGCATGATGATCCAGTCCACGCCGGTCTCCTTCGGCGCCGTCGGCACCCCTGTCGTGGTAGGCGTCACCAGCGGCCTCAACCGCAACGCGATCACCGAACAATTGACCGCCAGCGGCTCGAGCTGGGAAAGCTTCTTTCGATTGGTCGCCTCGGAAGTCGCCATCACTCACGCCATCGTGGGGGTACTGATGCCGCTGATCATGGTCATCGTGATGGTGCGCTTCTTCGGCGCCAACCGCTCCTGGAAGGAAGGGCTCTCGATCACGCCGTTCGCGCTTTTCACTGGCATTTCCTTCGTAGTGCCCTACGCCCTGGTGGGCGTCGTCCTGGGGCCTGAGTTCCCATCGATGATCGGCGCCCTGGTGGGTCTGGCGATTGTCGTGCCAGCCGCCAAGAAAGGCTTTCTGCTGCCCAAGGACACCTGGGACTTCCCAGACAGCACGACCTGGCCGGACGAGTGGCTCGGACGCCTGGAAATCAAGATGGACCAGGTCGCCGGCAAGGCGCCGATGTCGGTCTTCATGGGCTGGGTGCCGTATGTGCTGCTGGCGATTTTGCTGGTCATCTCACGCACCGTGCCGTCGGTCACTTCGGCGCTGCAATCGATCAGCCTGAGCTGGAACGATATTCTCGGCGAGAGCGGCGTGTCGGGCAGCCTTCAACCGCTGTACCTTCCCGGCGGCATCATCCTGATCGTGGTACTGCTTACCGTGTTGCTACACCGCATGCGTGCCGCTGAGCTAAGTGCGGCCTTCAGCGAGTCGACCAAGACGCTGCTGGGCGCCGGATTCGTATTGATCTTCACCGTGCCGATGGTGCGCATCCTGATCAACTCCGGCGTCAATCAGGCAGATCTGGTGTCGATGCCCGTGGCCATGGCGCAACTCGTCGCCGATGGCGTGGGGCATGTCTACCCATTCTTCGCCCCCGCCGTCGGGGCGCTGGGTGCCTTCATCGCAGGCTCCAACACAGTCTCCAACCTGATGCTCTCGGACTTCCAGTTCAATGTCGCCGAGGCTCTGGGGCTGTCCACGGCAATGATGGTGGCGCTGCAGGCCGTGGGGGCCGCCGCCGGCAACATGATCGCCATTCACAACGTGGTCGCCGCCTCAGCCACCGTGGGGCTGCTGGGCCGCGAGGGCACTACGCTGCGCAAGACGATCCTGCCGGCGCTTTACTACCTGACTTTCACGGGTCTCATCGGCTTGATCGCGTTCTACGTGATTGGGGTAAGCGATCCACTACTCGGCTAGCCCGCACCTGCCGAACACCCCTTATAAATAACGCCCTCCCCGGCTTATGCCGGGGAGGGTTTTATTGGTTTTACCAATTATCCAGAATTTTAGCCTTTCGGCTAATAGGCACGCTCGTTTGCCATGCGCGAATATGGAAACACTTTCCATAAGCGGCGAGGCCTAGGCACTGTCCCGCGCCGAGCCCACGCCCACGCGTGGCGGCATCGCCCAAGGAGACTGCATGAATATTCTCTTTGACGAACGCCTGGACGGCACACTGCCGGCAATCGACAAGGATGCCCTTGTAACGCATCTGACCGCCCATTTACCCGGCATGACGCTGCTGCATCGCGAGGAAGACCTTCGCCCCTTCGAGTGCGATGGCCTCTCTGCGTACCGCGTGCTGCCCATGCTCGTGGCGCTTCCCGACACGTTGGAGCAGGTGGAAGCCCTGCTCGGCATTTGCCACGCCCAAGGGGTGCCGGTGGTCACGCGAGGCGCGGGCACCGGCCTCTCTGGAGGCGCCCTCCCCCTCGAGAAGGGAGTGCTGCTGGTGATGTCCCGTTTCAGCCGCATTCTCGACATCGACCCCGAGGCACGTACCGCACGCCTGCAACCCGGCGTGCGCAATCTGGCGATTTCCGAAGCGGCGGCACCTTACGGGCTCTATTACGCGCCCGACCCTTCCTCGCAAATCGCCTGCTCGATCGGCGGCAACGTCGCCGAGAATGCCGGCGGCGTGCACTGCCTGAAATACGGCCTGACCGTGCACAACGTGCTCGCAGTGAACATTCTGACCATCGAAGGGGAGTACATCACGCTCGGCAGCGAGGCCCTGGATGCCCCAGGCTTCGACCTGCTAGCGCTGTTCACCGGGTCCGAAGGCATGCTCGGAGTCATTACCGAGATCACCGTCAAGCTGCTACCCAAGCCCGAGGTTGCCAAGGTGCTGATGGCCAGCTTCGACGACGTCGAGAAGGCCGGCAAGGCAGTGGGTGACATCATTGCTGCGGGGATCATCCCCGGCGGCCTGGAGATGATGGACAAGCTGGCCATCCAGGCTGCCGAGGACTTCGTCAAGGCCGGCTATCCGGTGGACGCCGACGCCATCCTGCTGTGCGAACTGGATGGCGTGGAAGCCGACGTTCACGATGACTGCGAAACGGTGCGCAGTGTCCTCGAAGCGGCTGGTGCTACCGATATCCGCCTCGCGCGAGACGACGCCGAACGCGCCACGTTCTGGGCCGGGCGCAAGGCCGCCTTCCCCGCGGTAGGACGCATGGCACCCGACTACTATTGCATGGACGGCACCCTTCCCCGACGCGAGCTTCCGCGCGTACTCAAGGGCATCGCCGACCTCTCGGCGACCCACGGCCTGCGCGTCGCCAATGTCTTCCATGCCGGCGACGGCAACATGCACCCACTGATCCTTTTCGACGCCAATGCCCCAGGCGAGCTGGCACTGGCCGAGGAAGTCGGCGGCAAGATCCTCGAACTCTGCGTCGAGGTCGGCGGCAGCATTACCGGCGAACACGGCGTGGGCCGTGAGAAGATCAACCAGATGTGCGCCCAGTTCAATCCCGACGAGATCACGGTCTTTCATGCCGTCAAGACCGCCTTCGACCCACATGGGCTGCTCAATCCCGGCAAGAATATTCCGACGCTGGCGCGCTGCGCCGAATTCGGTGCCATGCACGTTCACCAGGGGCAATTGCCACACCCCGAATTGCCGCGCTTCTAACGATGCGGGAAGAAAGGTAAAACCGTATGACTCATCTCCATAATCAACAGCCGGCCCCCGCGCCGGGAAGTCAGCCGGTCGCCGATCACGATCTCAGCGACGCTCTGCTCGAACGCGTGCGGCAAGCGGTGCAAGACAATACGCCCTTACGCCTGGTCGGCGGCGGTAGCAAAGGGTTCTATGGTCGACCGGTGGTCGGAGAAACGTTCTCGCTCGCCGCGCACACGGGGATCGTCCATTACGACCCGGTCGAACTGGTGGTCACGGTACGCGCCGGCACTCGTCTGGCCGATCTTCAGCAGACGCTGGCCGAAGCGGGACAGCAACTGGCCTTCGAGCCGCCGCACTTCGCCGACACCGCCACGGTGGGTGGCATGGTGGCTTGCGGGATTTCCGGCCCGCGCCGCCCTTGGGGGGGAAGCGTGCGCGACTTCGTCCTCGGAACACGCCTTATTACCCACGACGGTAAACGGCTGCATTTTGGTGGCGAGGTCATGAAGAATGTCGCCGGCTACGACCTCTCGCGGCTAATGGTCGGCGCACAGGGCACGCTGGGGGTGATCGACGAGGTCTCGTTCAAGGTCCTGCCGCTTCCCGCCGCCAGCGCTACGCTGCGTCTGGAAATGTCCCGCGACACGGCCATGGCGCGCCTCGCCGAATGGGGGCGCGAGCCACTGCCCATCACCGGCGCTGCCCATGACGGCGAGGCGCTACACATTCGTCTCGAAGGCGGCCCCGGCTCGGTGGCCGATACCCAAGCGCGCCTCGGCGGCGAACCGGATGACGTCGATTTCTGGCAACGACTGCGCGAGCTCGATCTGGCTTTCTTCTCGCGCCGCCACGATAGTCGTCCGCTCTGGCGGCTATCGCTGCCGCATCGCGCCCCCGCAGTGCCGCTCGACGGCGACGAGCTCGTCGATTGGGCGGGCGCGCAACGCTGGTGGCGTAGCGATACGCCGGCCGAGACGGTGCGCCGACATGCCGCCCGTGTCGGCGGACACGCGACGCGTATCGACCTCGACCAATCTCACGGCATCGAGACGCCTTTCACGCCGCTCTCGCCGGTGCTCGCCAAGTATCACCACCGACTCAAGGCCGAGCTCGACCCACACGGTATCTTCAACCCCGGGCGACTCTACGAGGGGCTATAGCCATGCAGACGAATTTCACCGACGAAGCCCTGCGCCAACCGCACATACGTGAGGCCGACCGCGTCCTGCGATCGTGCGTGCATTGTGGCTTCTGCAACGCCACCTGCCCGACCTATCAACTGCTGGGCGACGAACGCGATGGCCCGCGCGGACGCATCTATCTGATGAAGGAGCTGCTGGAAAGCCGCGACGATGACGACCAAGTCACGCAAGAAACGCAGACGCATCTCGACCGCTGCCTGAGCTGCCGCAACTGCGAAACCACCTGCCCCTCGGGCGTCGAATACCACAAGCTACTGGATATCGGGCGCGCCGAGGTCGAACGTCGCGTCGGGCGTTCCTACAAGGAACGCGCCCTGCGTTATGGCCTGCGCAAGGCACTGGTCGAGCCGCGTCGCTTCCAGGCACTGCTGGCGCTGGGGCAAACCTTTCGCCCACTGGCACCGAGACCGCTCAAGGGCAAGATCCCGCCCCGCACGGTCGACAGTGCCCAGCATACAGAGCGCGTCACGCCCGCGCCCCACGCCCGCCATATGCTGGTGCTCGAGGGTTGCGTGCAGCCGGGGCTTTCGCCCAACACCAATGCCGCCGCGACACGCGTTCTCGACCGTCTGGGGATCGCCCTGAGTTCAGCCCCGGAGGCCGGCTGTTGCGGTGCCATCGACTATCACCTCGATGCTCAGGAGGCCGGGCGCGAGCGTATGCGGGCCAATATCGATGCCTGGTGGCCGCACGTCGAAGCAGGCACCGAGGCCATCGTCCAGACCGCCAGCGGCTGTGGTGCCTTCGTCAAGGAATATGGCGAGATGCTCGCCGACGACCCACGCTATGCTGAGAAAGCACGCCATATCAGCGCACTCGCCAAGGACCTGGTGGAGATCCTTCGCGACGAGGACATCGAGACGCTGGTACCTCGCCACGACAAGCGCCTCGCCTTCCATTGCCCTTGCACACTGCAACATGCCCAGAAACTCGGCGGCGCCGTGGAAAGCGCGTTGACGCGTCTCGGATTCACGCTATCCCCGGTGCGCGATCCGCATCTATGCTGTGGGTCGGCCGGGACCTATTCCATCACCCAGCCGGCCTTGGCGACACAATTGCGCGACGACAAGCTCGACGCGCTCGAATCGGGCCACCCCGAGGAAATCGTCACCGCCAACATTGGCTGCCAGACTCACTTGGCAGGCGCAGGCCGCACCCCCGTCCGACACTGGATCGAAATCGTCGACGAGGCCCTGCCCCCGGCTACGGGCGACGCGCCTCGAGCGGCTCGTAGCTCGTAGCTCGTAGCTCACATTTCCCACAGGAGATCTGCATGAAAACTCAAGCCGTACTCGAACTCAGTGACGTCAACCAGTTGCTCGACGCCGCTCAGAAAGAAGCCGACGCTAATGGCTGGTCAGTCACCATCGCGGTTGCCGACGATGGCGGCCATCTGCTTGGACTGCGCCGCCTGGATGGCGCGGCCCCGTTCAGCGCCGGCATTGCCACCGAAAAGGCACGCAATGCCGCCATCGGCCGCAAGGAGACCCAAGCCTTCGAGGACATGATCAATAACGGCCGTACCGCCTTCGTCAGCGCACCGATGCAAGCCTTGCTCGCCGGTGGCGTGCCGCTGATCGTCGAGGGCAACGTCATCGCCAGCGTCGGCGTTTCCGGCGTCAAGCCCGATCAGGATGTCCAGGTCGCCAAGGCCGGCGTCGCCGCGCTGGCCTGATTTTCGCTTGCCTCGAGACACGCCGCTGGCGTGTCTCCTCTTCCCGCCCCTTTTCTCCACTTCTCTCTGCAAGATCGTATTTTCGTTGCCATACTCGCTAGTCCACACCATGAGCACAGCATGCCGAGGAGGCGACATGGCAGGAGGATGGTCGAAGGACGGTGCGGTACAGGATCAAATCGATAGCACCGTCGAAGACGCTGTGCAACGCTCGCGCCAGCAGCTACCCAATGGCGAGAGTCTGAGCCACTGCGAGGAATGCGGTGATTTTATCCCCCAAGCGCGGCGCGATGCCGTCCCCGGGGTACGCCTGTGCATTGTCTGCCAGGACGAGCGTGACCGGCATGAACGCTTTGATGCCAGCGGCTACAATCGTCGAGGCAGCAAGGATAGCCAGCTGCGTTGAGTCGTTCCGCCGTCGATGAATCGCCTTGCGACCGACGGTGGAACGCTCGTTTTCATCGGCACAAGGTATGTTCCTGCCACGCATCGTGTGATTTTTCTAATCTGCCTTTAATTTTATTTTTAAAACAAATTTTCGATTCTTTTCATTAAATTCATGACATACTAAAACCAATATAACCATCATTGACATAAATACCTGAGCACTCTTCAATAAACACATAATTAATACTAGGGAGCAAGGGTGATGCGCAGCCTGAAAAAACAAAAAACAGACAATGTTTTCATATTGCTCGAGAACACCCGTCGCGCGAGCGACCACCGCGCTTCATTGTTGTTCGAAAACCCTGAGTACGAAGTGATCTGTTACCGCAACGATGCATTGCGGGGCGCATTGCGCGAGCTCGATGAGTTGCGTGAGCAAGGCTATTACGTGTCCGGTTACCTTGCCTATGAGGCGGGCTACGCACTTTCCGACAAGCCGGATTTCAAGTTTTGCAAACGCGCCAAGAGCGATGCCCCACTCGTGCATTTCTATGCGTTTCGCGATATGCGCCGTTTGTCGCAGCATCAAGCCGGTCAGTTTCTCGAAGCACATATTCCTGACACGAACCCCACAGCCATTCGCCACTTGGCACTCAACGCGCGACGCGAAGAGTATCTCGCTAATATCGAGAAAATAAAATCCTATATTCGAGAAGGCGACACTTATCAAGTCAACTACACATTAAAATACCGCTTCGAATATCAAGGTGCGCCCGTCGCCCTGTATCGCAAACTCCGCAATCGCCAGAAAGTCGAGTTCGGGGGATTGCTCAACTTTCCGGAGTATGCAGTGCTGTCATTATCGCCAGAACTCTTCCTGCGCAAGCAGGGCACGGCGCTGGAATCCAAGCCCATGAAGGGCACCTTTCCGCGTGGAACGTCAGCCGAGGAGGATGCCGGTATTCTCGACACGATGCGTCACGATACGAAGACACGCTCCGAGAACGTGATGATCGTCGACTTGCTGCGCAACGATGTCAGTCGCGTCGCCTCGCCGGGCTCCGTGGCGGTCAAGAATCTGTTCGAGATACAGACCTTCGAGACGCTGCATCAGATGATTTCCACCGTGATCGGCAAGATCGACACCAACGCCAGGATCGAGCAGGTGTTCCGCGAGCTATTCCCCTGCGGCTCGATCACCGGTGCCCCCAAGATACGCACGATGCAGATCATCGAAGAACTGGAGCGCGAACCGCGCGGCGTCTATACCGGCGCGATCGGCTACCTGACGCCTCACAACGATTTCTGTTTCAACGTCCCTATCCGCACCTGCATCGCGCATGCCGACGGCCATGCGGAGATGGGCATCGGCGGCGGTGTGCTCCATGAATCCGACCCCGAGGCGGAATACGAGGAATGCCTGCTCAAGGCGCGTTTCTTGAGTGGGCTCAATCAGGACCTACAACTCATCGAGACCATGCGTTACCGGGCGGATGGCGCTCACATCGTACATCTCGAGAAACACCTGCAACGGCTGTCACGAGCAGCACGTGACCTGCACTTCTCCTATGAGGTGGCCAGCGTCCGACTGGCCCTCGCCGAGGCCATCGATGGACTCGATTACGACACACGGGTGCGCCTATCCATGGCTCACGACGGCCAGTTCGAGATCACCACCACGTCGCTGGGGGCCGAGGACGAAGCACCATCTGAAGCGCGACTGGGCATCAGTGCCCGCTCCATCGACCAGCACGCCTTCCTGCTGCATTACAAGACCACCGCACGCGATATCTACGATAGCGAATATCGGCAACACCAGGCTCAGGGTGATTACGACGTGGCTTTCCTCAACCATGAAGGCCGCGTGACAGAGGCCAGCCGCCACAACCTCTTCATCAAGAAGGACGGCTTGCTGCTGACACCGCCTCTCGATGAAGGCGTGTTGCCCGGCATCGCCCGTGACACGCTCATCGAAGCGAGTTGCGAGCGCTGTTGCGAACGCCCGATCACGCCGCAGGATCTACTCGACGCCGACGCCATATGGCTAACCAACGCCGTGCGCGGCGCCGTTCCAGTCATGCTCAGCGAGCAGGCCATACAAACGCTTTCCGCCTGGGCGGGTCAGGAGGCTACCTATGCTGTGTCTCATTGATAACTACGATTCGTTCACCTACAACATCGTGTCCTGCCTCAACCAACTCGGCGTCCAGCCGTGGATCGTCAAGAGCGATGCGATGACGCTTGACCAGCTGGCGAGCCACGACATCGAGGGTATCCTGATCTCCCCGGGGCCCTGCACGCCATCGCAGTCCGGCATCACGCTCGAGGTCATCAAGGCCTACGCGGGCAAGGTCCCGATTCTGGGCATCTGCCTGGGCCACGAAGCGATCGCCGAGGCCTTCGGTGGGTATATCGAGCACGCTCGCGAGGTCATGCACGGCAAGGTATCGCACGTTGATCACGATGGACGTGGTGTGTTCACCGGCGTCATTCAGCCGGTGCGCGTGACCCGCTACCACTCACTGACCGTCACCCGACAGCGCATGCCCGCCGATTTCGAGATCAGCGCCTGGACTTGTGACACACAGGGCAATATCGAGGACGTCATGGGCATCCGGCATCGCGACCTGGACATCGAAGGCGTGCAGTTCCATCCCGAGTCCATCCTCACCGAGCATGGTCATCTCATGCTGGCGAACTTTCTCCGCAAACTCGACCAACATCGCCCATTGCCAGGGAAAGTAGCCGGCTTCTAGTAGGTATTTCAGGGAAGGATCCACATGTACACCGGCACCGACAGCCCCACGACGGCGCGTGAAAGCGAGATACTCGCGCGTCTCACCGAGAACTGGAACCAGCGAGTCGCAGTACGCAAGGAGCGACTCGACCTGAATGACTATTACGACACCACGGCGCCGGATTTCCCGCCATCGATGGTGCCCTTCTGGGACGATCCGCGTTGCCAGGCCATCGACGAAGCAGACAAACGCCGCGTCCTCGCCGGCGCCTGGATCAACTACAACGAGAAGACGATCTTCGTCGAAGACAAGGTCATCAATCCCATGTGCTCGCTGCTGCTGCGGGATACTCTGCCCGGCGTCGGCGACACCGTCTCCAA
Source organism: Chromohalobacter sp. 48-RD10 (assembly GCF_029889785.1). Lineage (NCBI taxonomy): Bacteria > Pseudomonadati > Pseudomonadota > Gammaproteobacteria > Oceanospirillales > Halomonadaceae > Chromohalobacter > Chromohalobacter sp. 48-RD10. The sequence continues at coordinate 123,157 of NZ_JARANX010000006.1, forward strand.
GAAGGCCATCGCGCAGACCCAGGTGGACGAGCAGTTCCATATTCTGATGTGCCTGGAGGTCTGCGAGTGCGCGCGCCGCCAGCATCGGCTCCGGGACTTGCACATTCCCACGCCCCTGCTCGAGCAGCGCATGGAGACAGCGCTTTCCAAGGCAGACAACGAGCGCGAGTTCGCCTTGATTCGGATGGCCTATGCCACCGTGGCCGAGATGACCATCAACGTGTTCTTGAAACGTCTCTCGCAGGACCGCAGCATCCAGCCGCTCAATCGCCTGAACACCGAGCTCCACCGCCAGGACGAAGCCTCGCATGCCGCCATCTTCGGCGAGATCGCCCGCGCCGTTTACGAACGTCTCAGTGCCGGACAGCAAGCCATCTTTCGCGCCCACCTAATGCGCGCCATCGACGACTTCTTCGAACTCGACGTAGGATTCTGGCGCGCCATTCTCGACTATCTGGCGATTCCCGAACGCGAGAGCATACTGCAAGACATGGCCTCGAAGAGCCGCACGAATCGCTCACTTCGCGATTACAGCGCGTTGGTCGAACTGTTGCAGCAGATCGGCATTCACGAGGGATCGAGCTTCGTTTTCCGATAACACGACAGCGCGCGAATAGAGGCAACGCCTTGGCGCCCCTTGTAGGCGCCAAGGTAGTGGTGACAAACGACATAGTGGCGACAAGGTTGGACGCAGGCTCAGCGTGCGTGAAATTCGCGGCCAGCCAGGGTCGGCGCGATCACGCCCGCACGCACCACGAAGTCGCCGAATGCCTCGCCCGCTTCGCGCTCGGCGGCGTAGCGCTGAATCAGCGGCGTGAGCTCCTCGAGAATGGTCGCCTCGTCGATGTTCTCGCGGTAGAGCTTGTTGAGGCGCTCGCCGGCGAAACCGCCCCCCAGGTAAAGGTTGTAACGTCCCAAGGTCTTGCCCACGAAGCCGATTTCCGCCAGATAGGGCCGCGCGCAGCCATTCGGGCAGCCCGTCATGCGCACGATGATGGCGTCATCGTCCAAGCCTGCGTCATGCATGATCGCTTCTAGACGGTCGATGAGTGACGGCAGATAGCGCTCGCTTTCGGCCATCGCCAAGCCACAAGTGGGGAATGCCACGCAGGCCATCGCGTGACGGCGCAGCGGCGTCGTCTCGAACGTCATCGCGTAATCCGCCAGTAGCGTGTCGATGGCCTCGCGGCGCGTCTCGGGCACCTGGGTGATGATCAGATTCTGGTTGGTGGTTAGCACAATATCGCCGTCGTGCGCCTTGGCGATCTCGCGCATGCCCGTCATGAGCTGTGGCCCGTCCTCGACATCCGCCAGGCGGCCATTTTGAACGAACAGGCCGTAGTGCCAGAGGCCATCCTCACCCTGATACCAACCGAGCCGGTCGCCGTTGTGGGTGAGCGGCAGCTCGATTGGCGGCGCCAACGACTCGCCCAGGTACTCCTCGACGCGCTCGCGGAAGCCTTCGACGCCCAGCGCCTCGACGGTGTACTTGAGGCGCGCCTGCTTGCGGTCGTGGCGATTGCCGTTATCGCGCTGCACGAGCATGATCGCTTCCGACACGGCCGCCGCGCGATCCGGCGTACAGTAACCGACGATGTCGGAAAGCCGCGGGAAGGTCGCGGTCTCACCGTGCGTCATGCCCATGCCGCCACCGATGCACACATTGAAGCCCTGCAACTCGCCCGCCTGTACGTCGGCGATGAAGCCGATATCGTGGGCGAACACATCGACATCGTTCTCGGGCGGGATCGCCAGCGCCACCTTGAACTTGCGCGGCAGATAATGCCGTGTGTAGAGCGGCTCGACCTCATCGTCGGTTTCCTGAGGCCCGCCTGCCACGCGCTCCTCGCCGAGGAATATCTCGTGAAAGGCGCGAGTGCTCGGCAACAGACGAGTGCTGATCGCGTGCGCGAGGTCGTAGACCTGACGGTGCACCGGCGAGCGGTACGGATTGGCGGTGCAGATCACGTTGCGGTTGACATCACCACAGGCGGCGATGGTGTCCATCATCGCCTTGTCCAGCGCCTGCAAATGGCCGCGCAGGTTTTCCTTGAACACCCCGTGATACTGAAAGGTCTGACGCGTCGTGATGCGCAGCGTGCCGTTGGCATAGCGCCTGGCGTTGTCATCCAGCGTCAGCCACTGCTCGGGCGATACCCGCCCGCCGGGCAAACGCAGGCGCACCATGAACGAATACAGCGGCTCCAGCTTGCGATGGCGACGGTCGTCACGCACATCGCGGTCATCCTGCTGATAGAAGCCGTGAAACTTGGTCAGCTGGGTATCCGCCTCATTGACCGCGCCGGTGGCCCGGTCGGCCAGGCTCTCTTCAAGGGTGCCATAAAGATAGTGGCTCTCGACCTTGAGCCGTTCATTGGGGTGCAGCTCGTCGAGCGACACGTCACGCATCTTGGCGATGATATCCATGTCGGTCTCCTCAATAGACGTCGCGCTGATAGCGCTTTTGCTGCTGCAGGTCACGCAGGTACTCGGCAGCGGCTTCCTCGTCGTATCTCCCCTGCTCGCGAATCACATCGAGCAAGGCCTGGTGGACGTCCGGCGCCATGCGTTCTGCGTCGCCGCACACGAAGACATAGGCCCCGGCCTGCAGCCAATCATAAAGTGTGGCAGCCTGTTCGCGCAGGCGGTCCTGCACGTAGACCTTGTCCTGTTGATCGCGAGAAAACGCCACGTCGAGCCGCGACAGGAGTCCCGTCTTGCGCCATTGCAGCCATTCGGCCTGATACAGGAAGTCGCTACGCCGCCGCCGGTCGCCGAAAAACAGCCAGTTATCGCCGCTCGCCCCACGCGCTTCGCGCTCCTGGAGAAAGGCCCTGAACGGCGCCACCCCAGTCCCCGGCCCGATCATCACGATGGGCACCGCGTCATCGTCGGGCAGCTTGAAATGCTTGTTGTGATCGATGTAGATCGGCACTTGATCGCCAGGGCTGACGCGGTCGGCGAGGTAGGTCGTCGCCACGCCACCGCGCGCGCGACCGTGGGTTTCATAGCGCACCACGGCAACGGTGAGATGCACTTCATCGGGGGCCGCGGCCTGGCTCGAGGCAATCGAATACAAGCGTGGCGGCAGCTTGCGCAACGCGCGGATGAAAGTGTCCGCCTCCAGCCCCTCGACCGGAAAATGCTCCAGCACGTCGATGATATGCCGCCCCTGTAACCACTCGCGCAGCTCGTCGCGTGACTCTTCGTCGAGCAGGCGACGCAATTCGGCATCGTCGCTGATCTCGGCCCAGTGATTGAGGAAGGGACGCGTCAGGGTGGTGACTTCGAAATCGTTGAGCAAGGCATCACGCAGTTGACGCCCTTCCTCGTACGGCGTCTCGCCATCCAGTCGCAGAGCGGTCAAAAGCTCGTCGACATAGGTGGGATCGTTCTGCGGCACGATCCCCACGGCGTCGCCGGGGCGATATTCCAGACCCGATTCCTCCAACGAGAGCTCGACATGCAGCGTCTGCTTGTCGGAATCCTCGGTATTGAGCGGCTGCATCTCCAGCACTTCCGCCTGGAAAGGATGCGAACGCGAGTAGGTGGCGACCGCGCCGCCGTTCACATCGGACGCCGGTCCCGGCGCAGCATTTCCCGAGAGCGCGGCGAAGGCGTCAAGCGTCGCGTCGACCCATTGCGTGGCGGTCTCTTCGTAGTCGACATCGGCGTCGACCCGCGCACACAGGCGCTGCGCCCCCAAGGCCTCGAGCCGCGAATCGAGCACCTTGCCGGACTCGCAGAAATATTCGTAGCTGGCATCGCCCAGTCCCAGCACGGCGAAGCGATGGTCGTCACTCAAACGTGGCGCTTTACGTCCCGCCAGCAGCTCGTAAAAGCCCAGAGCGCTGTCCGGTGGATCACCGTCGCCCTGGGTGCTGACCACCGCCATCAACCGGGTGGCCTGCTTGAGGTCTTGCTTGCCGAAGGACGCCATGTCCTTCAGTTCGACGTCGAGCCCCCAGGCACGCGCTCGCTCGGCCGCCTGTTCGGCCACGCCCTCGGCATTGCCGGTCTGGCTGCCGAACAGTACGGTCAGCGGCTCACCGGGGGCCGAGGCCGGCGATTCGACGGCCGCCGGCGCATCATGCGCATCCAGACCGGCCAGATAGCCCTGCAGCCAGGCACGTTGCCGGGCGTCCAGATCGGCCAGCGCATCATTTAGCCGCCGTGCCTGATTGGCACTGAGGGGGCTGTTCGATTCGGACAAGCGTCCTTGCGACATTGGACCTCTCATCGTTGCCGTGGTGATCTTGAGACTAGGGTGTCTAGGCTAGGCAAGTCTTAAAAGAATTAAAAATTCTAAAAAGAAATTTTTATATTCACTTAAAGACTATAACACCCAGCTACTCGACTGGGCCATCGTTCGCTTGCAAACTTCCTAGCCTTCATGATGTCAGCTCTCTAGACTAGAGCCATATCTCGAACGCTTCATCCATCGAAGGAGGCACCATGAGCGACTCCGCCGTCACCCCTCAGTGGATCGACATCACGTCCCACGACGATCAGACCTTCAAGGGCTACCTGGCCCTGCCACCCGCTGGCAAGGGCCCCGGCATCGTCTTGATTCAGGAAATTTTCGGCGTCAATGCCCACATGCGAAGCGTCGCCGAGCAATACGCTCAGGACGGCTACGTAGTGCTCGCGCCGGATGTCTTCTGGCGTCAGGAGCCGGGCGTCGAGCTCGCCTATGAAGGTGCCGACATGGACAAGGCCTTCAAGCTCGTCGGCGATATCGACTTCACGGTAGCCGTCAAGGACCTGGCCAGCACCGCCCAGGCCTTGCGTCATCGCAGCGAATGCGATGGCGATGTCACCGCCATCGGTTACTGCATGGGCGGCATCCTTGCCTATCTGGCCGCCATCGAAGCCGGCGTCGACCGTGCCGCGAGTTTCTACCCAGGCGGCATTCACAAGCATCTGGACAAGGCCTCACGGCTCGACGTGCCGGTGCAGTTCCATTTCGCCGGTAACGACGGGCATATCCCCGCCGAGACCGTCGATCAGGTCCGCGAGACCTTTGCCGACCGCGACGACGTCACCATCAATGTCTACGACGGCGCCGATCACGGCTTCAATTGCTGGGCCCGCAGCGCCTACCACCGTCACGCAGCGGCGCTCTCCCACGGCCGCACCCTGGTCTTCATCGAAGACCGCGCCTGACACTCAGCCACGCGCACCTTGCCAGCGAGAGCCTCAGTCAAGATGAGGTTCTCCCCCGCCGATAGCTGTTGCGATCACTCGCGTCCAAAAAGGAGAAGCCCATGCCGTATCAACTGTTTATCGCCAACAAGAACTACTCTTCCTGGTCAATGCGCGCGTGGGTCGCCCTGGAAGCACTCGGAATTCCCTTCGAGGAAGAACTTACGCCTTTCAAGGGCGCCGGTCCGCAAACCGACTTCATGTCGTTCTCACCCTCAGCCAAGGTGCCTTGTCTACATGAGGGTGACAACGTGGTTTGGGACTCATTGGCGATTATCGAGTATGTCGCCGAAGCCTACCCAGACCTCTGGCCTCAGTCACGAGCTGCCCGGGCCTGGGCACGTTGCGCCACCGCCGAAATGCATTCCGGATTCCCGGCCTTGCGTGACGAATGCTCCATGAACTGCGCGTTGCGTATCGCGTTGGGTACGCCGAGCGAGGCATTGCAAGAGGACTTGGCCCGACTGGACGCACTATGGTGTGAAGGCTTGAAACGCTTCGGTGGGCCTTGGTTGGCGGGTGACCGTTTTACCGCCGTCGATGCCTTTTTCGCCCCGGTAGCGGTGCGTATTCATGGCTATGGCTTACCACTCGGTGAGACAGCACTTCTCTATGCTCAACGCCTGCTCAAGCATCCCAGCGTCGCTGACTGGATAACGCAGGGTATCGCCGAGCCGTGGATCGACGAGCCTCACGAACAAGATTGCCTACGCGGTCGGCGCGTCTTGGAAGATCGCCGCGCGTAGCCTTCCTCGTTTGCACCGCTCAACTTCAGCAAGGAACATATCATGCGTGACGGATTTCACTTCTACGAGCCGCACCAAGGCCACGGCTTGCCCCACGACCCCTTCAACGCCATCGTCGGGCCTCGCCCGATCGGCTGGGTTTCCTCTCAGGATCGCGACGGCCACCTGAACCTGGCACCTTACAGCTTCTTCAACGCTTTCAATTACACGCCGCCGATCGTGGGCTTCTCCAGCATCGGCTACAAGGACAGCGTGCGTAACATCGCCGCCACCGGCGAGTTTTGCTGGCACTTGGCGACCCGCCCGCTCGCCGAGCAGATGAATGCCAGCTGTGCCAGCGTGGCACCCGAGGTCGACGAATTCGCGTTGGCCAGCCTCACACCGCGCGCTTCCCAGGTCGTCGGCGTACCGCACGTCGCCGAAGCGCGCGTCGCCTTCGAGTGTCGGCTGAGTCAGCTGATTCAGCTCCACTCCGCCGCTGGTGAGTCTCTCGAGACGTGGTTGGTACTGGGCGAGGTCGTCGGTGTACACATCGACCAGTCACTGCTGCATGACGGCGTCTATCAGACCGCCGAGGCACACCCCATTCTGCGCGGCGGCGGCCCGGCCGATTACTTCGAAGTCAGCGCCGAGCAGAACTTCAAGATGTACCGGCCAGGATAGAGACATCCCCAGCATCATCAGTGCTTTCGAATGTGCAGCCGTCTGTCATTGTCCATACTGTGAGCGCGCCGATGTTCCATGAGCGACAATAACGCAGCGAAGGCTGCAACATTCTTCGAGATGCCCGTTAACCGTGGAGGAAATAGCACATGGCAGGTGGATGGTCGAAAGACGGTGCCGTTCAAGAGCAGATCGACAGCACGATCGAGGACGCCCTGGAACGCGCGCGAAGCGAACTGCCTAGTGGTGAAAGCCTGAATGACTGCGAAGAATGTGGCGAGCCGATTCCACAGGCACGGCGCGAAGCAATAAAGGGCGTGCGCCTGTGCATCGCGTGCCAGAGCGAGCGCGATAAGCAGCGTACCGCCGTCAGCGGCTACAATCGACGCGGCAGCAAGGACAGCCAGCTACGTTAGGAACCATCGGACGAAGCGGCAACTCCCCACTTGTCCGGGACTTCCTGCCAAGCCGTTACGCCATGAGCCATGCACCCTGCGTGATACACTAGTGCTCACTTTCGTATCCGCAAGGCAGGACGCCCGCATGTCTCTCGACGATCTTCACCTCAATCTTCGCAATCTGACACCCGAGGATTATCCGCAGCTCAAGACGCTGATGGACCGGGTTTATCACGATATCGGCGGTTCCTGGCCCAAGCGCACCATCGAGCGCTTGATCAGCGAGTTTCCCGACGGCCAGATCGTCATCGAGGACGACGAGACACTGGTCGGCGTGGCCCTGACCGCCCGCGTCGACTACGAGGAATTTTCCAACCCTCACCGCTACGACGACCTGATGGATCAGCGGGAGATCATCCTCAACGCCCCCGAAGGCGACGCCATGTATGGCCTGGACGTGCTGATCGATCCGGCTTATCGCGGCTACCGGCTCGGCAGACGCCTCTACGAAGCCCGCAAGGATCTGTGTAAATCACTGAATATGCGCGCCATCCTGGCCGGAGGGAGGATTCCCAACTATCACCAGCACGCCAGCGAAATGTCACCGGCCGAGTACCTGGATCAAGTCTCGCGCAAGGAGATCCACGACCCCATCCTGTCGTTCCAGTTGGCCAATGACTTCCAGGTCAAGCGGCTGTTGCGCAAGTATCTGCCGGAAGATGAAAAGTCCCAGGGCTACGCGACTCTGCTGGAGTGGAACAACATCCTCTTCGAGCCCGCCGAGTCGGTGCTCGATACCCGCAAGACGCAGGTGCGAGTGGGCGCGGTACAATGGCAGATGCGCGAGTTCTCCTCGGTGGAGGCGGTACTGCAACAGGCCGAATACTTCATCGATGCACTATCGGACTACCAGAGCGACTTCGCGATCTTTCCGGAGCTTTTCAACGCCCCGCTGATGGGCCTGCAGGATCGCGCCGCCCAGCAGGATCAAATCGCGGCCATCCGCTTCCTGGCCGGCTTCACCGAGCACTTCAAGACCGAGCTGTCACGCATGGCGGTGTCCTACAATATCAACATCATCGCCGGTTCGATGATCGAGGAACACGACGACGGGCATCTCTACAACATCTCCTATCTCTTCCACCGCGACGGCGACATCGAGGCGCAGGCCAAACTGCACATCACACCACAGGAGCGCCGCGACTGGATCATCGAAGGCGGCGACGATCTGCGCGTCTTCGATACCGATGCCGGGCGGATCGGCATCCTGATCTGCTACGACGTCGAGTTCCCGGAGCTCTCGCGCCTGCTCGCGGATCAGGACATGGATATCCTCTTCGTGCCGTTCTGGACCGATACCAAAAACGGTTATCTGCGAGTGCGCCACTGCTCTCAGGCGCGCGCCATCGAAAACGAATGCTACGTGGTACTGTGTGGCAGCGTCGGTAACGTGCCGTCGATCGAGAACATGGAGATTCAGTACGCGCAGTCCTCGGTGTTCTCACCCTCGGACTTCGCCTTTCCCCACGATGCGGTGCTGGCCGAAACCACTCCCAATACCGAGATGATCATGTTCTCGGATCTCGACCTGACCCGTCTCACGGTGGTGCGCAACGAAGGCTCGGTCACCAACTTGAAGGACCGCCGCCAGGATCTTTTCGACCTGCGCTGGCGCGACTGGTCGTGGAAATCCGGATCGCGCCAGGAAGACACCTGAGGCGCTACGCTCACGGAAGAAGGTGGAAAGGAGTTCGACGATGAAATGGTGGAACGCCTGGCGTGGCGGGCGCCATTCCTTCCCCGTCGAGGCTTGGGCCGAGGGCCAGGCTCGGGTACCGCTGTTGATGGCTCTTCCCGAGAGCGATGCCCGACGCCTCGGGGAGCGCGCCTGGGCCTTTCTGCGCCGCAAGCGGCTTTCGCTGTTCGACGACGAGCTGTTCGATCTGCCCGCACGCCTGGCGCTGGTCGCACAGGCCTGTCTGATGACGCTCTACTGGTCGGAGAGCGACGCCCACGAAGCCTTCGCCAATGTCCATGAGATCCTCGTGCTGCCGGAGGCCTTTCGCCGCAAAGTCGAGGAGATGGACGAAGCCGGTGTGGTCCACGAATACGAGGACGATCGTGTCGGCGAGACCTGGCACCAAGGCCCCATCGTCCTCGCCTTGTCGGATATTCAGGAAAGTGGTGGTTGGGGCGGTTTCAATGTCGTCATCCACGAATTCGCACACAAGCTGGACATGGGCAACTCACTGGACGCCGACGGCTTTCCGCCCCTGCCGCGCGATATCGACCCGCGCGATTGGCACCGCGTCTTCACCGACGTATGGAACGATCTACAGGCGCATCTCGAACGCGGCGAGGCCACGCCCATCGACGACTACGCCGCCACGCACCCGGGTGAATGCTTCGCGGTCTGCTGCGAAACATTTTTCACCGCCCCCGATGTCCTCAACAGCGCCTACCCCGAGCTCTACGCACTACTGGGACGCTACTTCCGGCAGGAGCCGTTAACGCGCCTACATGCAGCCTCCGACTCCATGTCATCACAATAAGCGGTCAGCAAGTCTGCCGAGAGCTCTCAATGCCATGTCCGACATCGCCAAAGCTATCGGAGAGCAGGTGATCGTGGTACTTACCTTATGGAACGATAACCTCCAGTGCAGCGGGCCCTGCCAGCGAGCCCACCGAGATGTCACTGATGGGAGTCTCCCATTCGCGCTTTGCGCTTTCTCAGGTACTTGATCAGTGGAACGATGATCGCCAGCGTCACTACGGTGATGGCTATGTACAGCAAGGTTGCGCTGATCGGCCGCGAGAAAAAGATCGACGGATCGCCCTGCGACATGCCCAGTGACCGGCGGAATTCGCTCTCAGCGATAGGCCCCAGCACAACACCAAGAATAATAGCGACCAATGGGAAATTGATTTTCTCAAGCAAGAAACCCATCACCCCGAAGCCCAGCATGAGCCAGACATCGAACATCGAGTTCTGTACCGAATACGTACCCACCACACAGCAGATGATGATGATCGGCCCCAAGGCCGAATAGGGAATATTCAACATCCGTGATAGCACGGCGACGAATGGCTTGGAGAATGCCAGGATAAGCAAGTTGACGATAAGGAGACCAACGAATACAGCATAGATTAGATCGCCGTTGTTGATCATGAAGGACGGACCGGGCTGCAGACCATGCATGATGAAAGCCCCCAGGATGACGGCCGTCGTACCACTGCCGGGGATGCCCAAGGCGAAAAGTGGTACGAGAGCGCCCATTGCTGCGGCGTTGTTGGCCGCTTCAGGGGCCGCGATTCCTTCCGGTACGCCCTTACCGAATTCCTTAGGGTGCCGGGACCAACGCATCGCCTCACTATAGCTCACCATGGCTGCTGTGCTTGCGCCGATGCCCGGCAGAATTCCGATGGCAACTCCGAGAATCGATGACCGGGCCAGGGTCAGCCGAATCCGCCGGATGACAGGCATGTCGAATATTCGGATCTTGACTTTCTTGATCGGCGTGTGCGGAGCGTTGCCCTGGGCACGCTTCAACACTTCGGAGATGGCGAACATTCCCACAATGATCGGGATCAGTTGAATCCCGCCAGCCAAGTTGAGGTTGCCGAAGGTATAGCGCAAGGTGCCGGTCATCGGATCGATACCTATCGAGGCCACGAACAGCCCGATCATGGCGCCGATCAGACCGAGCAGCAAGCTACCGCCCAGCGACGCCACCACGGTCAGACCGAGCACTGCCAGAGCGAAGAATTCCGGTGACGAGAACTTCAACGCTACCGACGCCAACATCGGAGCGAAGACGATAAGCGCAATGGTGCCTACGAGCCCTCCAATCGCTGAGCCCAATATCCCGATACCCAGAGCCTTCCCGGCCTCACCCCGTTGGGTCATGGGATAGCCGTCAAAGGAGGTCATGACGGCTTCCGGTGTTCCGGGCGCCCGGTAGAGGATGGCGGTAATCAGTCCCGAGAAAACTGTAGAAGCATAAATCGCCGTCAACAGCATGAAAGCCGTCGTCGAATCCATGCCATAAGTTACCGGTAGCAGGATAACGACCAGAATAACGCCGCTAATGCCCGGCAAGGCGCCACCAATGAACCCGATGAACACGGCGGATAACAGAATCAGGAAATTCATCGGCTGTAGGACAACCGAAAAGCCGTTCATAAGACCGTCTAGCATTGTCTGTCTTCCTCAGTTACACCTGTGGCGTGTACATCGACCGTCGCGATCACGGCAAGGGAATGTTCAGCAGGGTGTCGAAGACGAGCAGCACCAGAACCACCCCCGCCAGCGTGGTCATGCCAATCGTCATTTTGCGTGTCGCGCCCAGGGTCAGGCTGCAAAGTAGAGAGAAGCCGATCGTCGCCCACAAGAAACCCACGAGGCTCATCGATACTGTATACAGCACCACCAGCACGAGAAGAACCCAGTGGCGATTCCGGGCGAAGATGCCACCGCTTACGGTCTCCTCGGCGGCGGCTTCTTCGGGGCCGTCGTCCTCTTTAGTCGCAAGATTGCTGCTCTTCGACTTGCTCGATTCGACATGGGTCGTAACAGCCAGCATCGTCGCTAGAACGAGCATCGCCACCAGCACCAACAATGGCCAGGTGCGCGGCCCGATAAGCGTGGAGACCTCCTCGGAACTCGGCAATTGCCAGGTCTTCGTCAGGAAGACGAGCCCCCCGACGAAGACACAAGCAATAAAGGCATACAGCTTTCTAGTCATGACTGACACCGAAGATGTAGGGGCGGCGCCGAGTTCTCCGGCGCCGAAGGAAGAAAAAGGGGCAGCATGTTCCTGACGTCACTCACTCCATTGCCTTCCGAGAAATGCTGCCCCTACCTATAGAACTTTCCGAGTCACTCGTTTTTGAGCAGTCGCTTGTACTGCTTGAGATCAGCCTTGAGTTCCTTTCTATAGGCATCACTACCCATCCAGCCTTCGCGGTAATCCAGATGGACTTTGCTGGCGTAATCCTGGTACTTGTCGGACTCGTAGATGTCCTTGAGCGCACTTTCGATAGCGGCCACCGTCTTCTCCGGCGTGTCGGCGTTAACGAACACTCCCCGCTCGTTGCCGTCCGTCAGATCCCATCCCTTTTCGACGGTTGTCGGTATATCTGGGAAGTCCTCGAGACGCTTATCGGCAAAGACCAGAATGGGCTTCATTTTACCGGACTCCATGTAGCCCAGAATTGAGCTTATCTCGCCAAACATGCCGTCGATGTTGCCACTCAGCACATTGGATGAAACGCTGCCTTCCTCGTCGTAGGGAATGAAATTCATCTCCAGACCACTGGCATCCTTGAAGCCAAGAAATGCCATTTTGTCGGGACTTGCAGCAGCGGTCCCACCGATCACGACCTCGCCGGGATTATTCTTGGCATAGTCATAGAATTCCTGGAAATTTTCGTACTTGTCAGGATTCACGATCAGCGTCATGACGTCTGACTGCATGCGCGCCACCGGCGTCAGTTGGTCGAGCCCAGTCGGATTCTGGCCAGCGGCTAGCGAGGTGATGAGGGTCGACGACGCAAAGTCCAGGGTCTGGCCGTCGGGTGCATTGTTGGCAGTGCGCTGATGGGCGATGGCACCGGATGCCGTGGGCAGGTCGATGACAGTCACCGTGGTATCCAGGCGCTTCTCCAGCATTGGCTGGACCTGTCTGGTGAAATTGTCAGTACCGCCACCTGCGCCGGCAGCGACCAGCGCCTTGATGTTGCCAGATGGGTAGTCCGAGGCTTCGGAACTGGCTAGGGTGGTGCCGCTGACGGCGGCTACACTCACGCCCAGAATACCAATCGCCGCGAGTTTGTATTTATCGAGCATTTGACTGGCTCCCTCTCAAATAAAGAAATATTGTCGTTGATAGACGGAGCGGCGCATGCGTCCCGTCCGGTCCATCGGAACCGTGATTTGATGTCCAACGATGCGCGGCTTTGTCAGTCACGCATTTTTCGATAACGTTGCTGCAGGTGTTCACCTCCTTGCCGTTGAGAATTCTTGGGTTCGTGAACGTCTATAGGAATGCCCGCATAACCCCGCGCTAATATCTCGATGACAGACCTCAGACTGCCGTAGACCGTAGTACCGTACCTCCAGGCACGAAGCGGTCTCACGTCTCATGCTTGCTCCTGAAAGAAGTTCCTGTCCTGCTCGCGCCGCAATCTCAGCAACGCGGAATCGGGGACATTATCCAGTGCATCGAAAGGAATCGGCTCATCCGCCGTGACGTCTCGCAACAAACGCGCTCCCGGCAGCAGATAGAATGGAGCCGCGCCCCCTCCATCGATAGGCCGGGCCGGGTGCGCCTCCGGACGCAGTCCATCGATGACACGGTGGTGACCGTTCATCTCGAAACGATGCCCGGCCGGAAGATCGCGGATGGCCCTTGCGACCAGATCAACTCTCGGCTGGGTCGCACCTCCACCGCCCGATGGCAGGCCATGCAGTACGGCATCGAGCAGCGAGATCGGCGCCTCAAGGCCCAGTAGATGACGTGGAAGGTACACCATCGCACTTGCCCCATTACGGCTGACCACGTGTCCCTTGCCGCGCAACAGTTCCCAGGATGCGGGGTCTTCGCAGCGCAGGACGACAAACACTCCGCCAGCGAAGCTGACCTCATCCGGCCTGCGCAGGCAGTTGAAGACCTCCAGCCGACCGCCATGCTTGAGGATGCCGCCCTGCTCGTGGGTATCCAGTACCGTCGGCACTTCGGGGATTCTCAATAACGGTGCGTGGAATTCCGGGCGATCGGGGAATAGCCCCGTTGCATTGGCGACATTGGTCATCTCGCAAAGATCCGGTACCGAGATCAGCTGCATATCGCTGGCGGTTTCGATTCGCGCGCCCGCCATCTCGGCTTCCCGACTATCCGCCAGCGTCCACAGGTCGGCCATGGACGGCAGCGGATAACGTGCATCGTTGCAGTGTATTTCCTGGTTCGCCTCGTCCCAGACGAAATCGTATTCACTGCTCTTGCCAGCGGCGATGATTTCGAAGCCCAACGTCCTGGCCCAAGTCACCATACCGATCAAGAGACTGGGCTGATCACCATCCAGTGGGGTAAAGACCAACCCCTTTTCTAAAGCCTGGTGGGTCAAGTAAGGACCAATCACCGACTCCGTTTCCTTGGTGGCAATGCCAACATGCTTGCCAGCCGCAATAGCGCTCTCGGCGTGCAACGCTCCAGCTTCTGGTATACCAGTTGCTTCAACAAGAATATCGAATGGCAAATCGACGACGGTGCTCAGGTCGCCGCTGGCGATATAGCATCCGGCGTCCCAAGCCGTGCGAGCCTGATCTACCCCATGGCACTCGACGATGGCCGCTATATCGACTCCAGCACGCTCGAGGGCCAGGCGTGCACTCCGGGCATCGACATCGACCGCGATTCTCGCAGAAAACGCATTCATATTAAGAGCTTGACGTAATACACCAGTACCGAAATCGCCGACACCTGCAACGCAAGCCTCGACAATCCGGTCACTTTCGAAATAGTTCAGATAGTTCATTCGAGAATCGCCAATTCCTGAAGCGGGAAAACGACCATGCCCCCACTCACGTTGTCCATATTGTCCGGCATGTCGTCGTACCGAATAGTGAGTGAAGGCTAGTGGTATACCATTTTCACCGTCAAAGGAACGACAGTTAGACTTTAGTGGCTTCTGCGCGCTTTAACCTAGTAACTACCTGATAGGAATGGACAAAAAAATTACCATGTCGACATAGTAAAGTTGATTTATAAAAGGATGGTATGCCATATTTGCTGTAAATTGGCAGGCAGTTTTCCATGACTTCACTCGACGATATCGCCCAGACATCCCAACAGGGCCTAGTCACCAAGGTGGCCAGCTATCTTCGCGAGCATATCGTGATGGATCACTTTCAACCGGGACAGCGACTACCCGAGCGCACTCTGGCCGAAGAGCTACAGGTCTCCCGGACCCCTCTACGAGAGGCATTGAAGATACTCGCCTCTGAAGGGCTGGTAGAGATCCTGCCAAACCGAGGTGCAGTGGTTTCCGATGTCAGTCCCTTGGACGTTAAAGAGAAAGCCTACGTATTGAGCGTACTTGAGCAGGCCGCAGCAGAGCTTGTCTGCGAAAAAGCAACCGACCGCGACATTACCGAGTTACAGGCGCTGCACTACGAGATGAAAGCGGCATTCATCCGCGGCGATCGGCAGAACTATTTCCGCATCAACCAAGAGATTCACGACCGCATTGTCGCCCTCTCGGGTAACAGATCGCTGAGAGAGATGCATGGCTATCTGTGTCGCCAGTTGTATCGCGTACGCTATCTATCTAACGAGAAAAGTGAGAAGTGGACGACCGCCATGGCCGAGCATGAAGCAATCATGGCGGCACTTGAGGCGCGAGACGCAACGAGAATGGGACAAGAACTACGCAATCATCTTGGCAAGACGTGGTTCAAATTTGCCGCCAACGAAAATCCTGATGCACAACCGTCAGACCAGACGGACGCAAAGCCGACCAAGCAAACGAAAGAGTCCCCGCCCGCCGACGAGCAATGATTATCTATGCGGCGATACACCGGCAGGAGCCGCTGCGGCATTGCCCGCCGCACTGAGTTCTCATGCCGCCTCGGCCCCATCACCTAGAAACTCTCGATGCCGCCAATGCAGACCGGCGATGGCGGGACCAGATGAGCCGACACGCTTACTGGCGAGTGTCGGCATGCTCGTAGATCGCTGAGGCGTCCTCGCCATCCTTGTCACCCGTGCCACCCTCGTTGCTCTCGCCATCGGCAGCCAATTCGGCATCGTCCAAGTGATTGGCACCACCGTCACCGACCACCTCGGAGAGAGTGTCGAGTGGCGATGACACCAGATTCTCGAGCGCCTCGCGGATCGCCTGACCGGCAACACTGCCAAAGTCCACCGATCCGAGATCGTCGAGTGGCAAGCGCATGGGGATATCGAGCTCAATGGTGCCGTCGTCACTCTTCAGGACACCGACCAGCGTCTTGAGCGGCAGCTCGGTGGCCGAGGTATCGACCTCCTCGCCTAACTTGAGCCGATGCAGAACGAGATGATTCTGCGCTTGCAGGCGGCCCTGATCGAGCCGGTAGTCGAGATCCAGCGTGGCCTGCCCACGCTCGACGGCATAGCCACCGAACTCGCGCAAGTAGGGCGCCAAGGTCTCGAGATCGAGGCGCTCGAAGTGCAAGTTCAGGTTGCCGTTCATGACGTCACCGAGCGGATCGAAAGCGCCCTCGATACGCAGCGGCGAGCCATCGGCCACCTGCCCTTCGAGCGACAACTGGCCATCTCCCGGCTGGTCGGAGTCGAGTTGCCGCCACTCGCCATTCAGCGCCGAAAAGTCCAGCTCGAACGGTCGCGGCAGGTGACGGTCGTTGAAGGCTACTGCGCCGCGCTCGATGGACAGGGCATCGAGCGCGTAGTGCATGCCTTGGCCCGCGGAACTCTCATCCTCAGAACTACCACTCTCAGAACCATCATCCTCAGAACCGCCGCTCGATGCCGGCGGGCGCCAGGCGGTGAGATTGGTGTCGAGTTGTTCATCGATCGTGACATCGAGCCAGGGTGCCGCGAGCGACACCCGCGCGGCGGTCAATTCAGGCTGCGCACTTGCGAACGTCAGCCCTTCCACGGCGAAGCGTTCGGCGCGGGCAATGGTCTGATCCTTCTTGGGATCACGCATCACGAGTGCTTCGATCACGCCCTGGCCGTTGACCTGTGTACCGGCATCGCTGGCGCGGCCCGCACGCAAACGAATCTGCGCACCAAGCGACCCCGCCGCCGGTTCGGCGCGAACGACATGTGTCAGATAGCCCGACAGCGTAGTCAGCGGCACTTGGTCCGCGTCGAGATCGACATCCACCGTCCACGGCGAAAAGCCCATCTCGCCCTCTCCTTTCAGAGTGCCGCCATTCCAATCCGCCTGACCTTGCAGAGAGAAGGGCCGATCATCGCTATTGTCATAATGACGCGCCTCTAGAGCGAGGTTTGTCAGGCTCAGCGTCAGCGGCTTATCGGGGCGCCGGTTGATCCAGTCCAGTCGGCCATCGCTGACGTTGAGTTGAGCAATACGCAATGGTGCCGATTCACCCCCACCGTCACTGCCGAAGAGCTGGGCCAGGTTCCACGCGCCCCCGGAGCGCCAAATCAGTTGCAGACGCGGCGCTTCTAGATCGATTCGCTCGAAACGCCAACCCGATTCAAACAACGAGTGCCAATCGAGGATCGCCACGACCCGTTGGCTCGAAAAAACCGGCGTGTCGGCCTGACCAGCGATACGTAGCCCGTCGAGCGTCACTTGGTGGCGCCACGGGGGGAGAGTGACGTCTTCGATCGTTACCTGACGGCCGCTGCGCTCGGCCAGCGTCTGGCTGAGGCGCTGGTCGATATACGCCGGCAACGCCCACAGCCAAGTGACCAGCAAAAG
This sequence comes from Chromohalobacter sp. 48-RD10, assembly GCF_029889785.1. Classification (NCBI taxonomy): domain Bacteria; kingdom Pseudomonadati; phylum Pseudomonadota; class Gammaproteobacteria; order Oceanospirillales; family Halomonadaceae; genus Chromohalobacter; species Chromohalobacter sp. 48-RD10. The sequence goes on from NZ_JARANX010000006.1 coordinate 140,621, forward strand.
CAGCACCAGAGTCGTCAGCACACTCAACCCTATGCCGAGGCGACGCTTGCGCGTCGGCCTCGACATGCTGCGATGGGAATGCGGCATGTCAATTTTCCGTATCGTCAGATCATGGATGAATACTTATCAGCGTGACATCGTCAGCATGGAGCCGCGAGTCGCAGGCCAGGCTAGCCGCAACACCGGCTTACCGTTACAGTCGCTTTCGAGCACCGCGCGGCATGGGTACTGCAAGAAGCCACAAGGTATTGACCATTCTGCGACTCATAGGATGAATCAACCATCCTGTCTCCATGTCGAATGTCTATGTCGATCAGTAGCAATAGCTAACCCATCTCCCAGGAGTGTTTCGTGGTCGATTTTACGCCCTCACCCTTATTCTCCACCGAACGCCTGTCTCGATTGCATAGGGCTTTGGACGATATCAACAACGATGTCGTTCATCTCACCGCGCTTCCGGACACTGGCCTGGCGCATGACCATGTCTGGATCTCTCGCGAGACGGGTCCCGATTGGGTAGCAAGACTTCCCAAGCAGAGCCAGATGCAGCTCGACCCGGAAACCAATCTAGACTATCAGGCGGCCTGTTTTCGACGCGCCGCGCAGAGCGGCCATACGCCAGATCTCCACGGTATCCTGCCGATCAGCGCCGACTTCCCCAGGGGCGGCTTGCTGGTCAGTGCGATAGAGGGGCGGTCGGCGCAATTGCCGGATGATTTGCCGGCGATCGGCGAGGCGCTGGCACATCTTCATGCGATCACTGTGCCCCCGGTCGATGAGCGTCTCCCCTTGGCCAGCCCGCGCTCTCCCTGGACGGCCATGCGCGACGAAGTACTGGAGCAGGCTGGCTATCTCGATAAAGCGCCGATTTCCGATTCAGCAAGACGTCGCATCGACACGGAGCTTTCCCTATTCGACGATGATCATGAACTCGCCAAGCGTGTCGATTCCCAACGCTGCCTGATCAGTTTCGATGCACATCCAGGTAACTTCCTGATCACCTCCGAAGGAAAGGCGGTACTGGTCGACCTGGAGAAGTGCCGTTACGGCCACCCCGGGCTGGATCTTGCCCATGCCTCGCTTTATACCTCCACGACATGGGATCCAGCGAGTCACGCCGTCCTGGATACCGCCACCGTGGTGGACTTTTATCGCCACTGGTGGGCATCCCGGTATACCACCGATGACGTGATGGATGTCGAGGCCTTGGTGGCCACGCGTCGAGCCATGTGGCTATGGTCGACGACCTGGTGCGCCAAGTGGCTGTCACTTCACCACCAGGAACGGGATTCACTGGCACAAGGCGAGGACTGGTCCGCTGCATTGAGCGAGGACCGATTGATTGCCCATGTAGAAGATCGGGCTCGACACTATCTTTCTGCATCCGTCATCAAGCGGGTCGGTGACGACAACCATCGGCTCGCCCACGAGCTGGCACTGACGTAAAAGCTGGCGTAAAAACGATTGCCGGCTCGTGGATGCCCTTGCGATGGCGTGTCATGAACACTCATTCGCAAGAGCACAATGCAAGGAACATCACCGCGTGGCGACAAAGGCACGGGAACGCAAAGGGAAGGGAGTGCACATCGCATGCGAGATATTCGACGCTGGCTGATAGCCGCCATGTTGTTGCCGCCGACGGTGGGTCACGCCTACGAGCTGTCCGACTGGGAATCTGTGACCGAGGCCGCCCGGGGGCAGACCGTGTACTGGAATGCCTGGGGCGGCGACTCACGCACCAATGCCTATGTCGACTGGGTGGCCGACCGGGTCGAACAGCGTTATGGCATCGATCTCGAGCATGTCAAAGTGGGCGATACGGCCGAGGCCGTGACCCGCGTGGTGGCGGAGAAGGCGGCCGGCAATGAGGATCAGGGTGCGGTCGATCTCATCTGGCTCAACGGCGAGAATTTCGCTGCAATGAAAGGCAATGAGTTGCTCTATGGTCCCTGGGCCGAGCAACTGCCCAATTTCTCGCTGACCGCACCCGAGCAGAACCCCGAGGTGCGCGAGGATTTCACGCTGCCGGTCAATGGCTATGAAGCGCCCTGGGGGCGAGCGCAGATCACCTTCTACTATGACAGCGCGCGCCTCGAGAAGCCGCCGCGCAACATGCCCGCACTGCTCGACTGGGCCAAGACGCATCCAGGTCGCTTTACCTATCCCCAACCCCCGGCTTTTCTGGGTACGACTTTTCTCAAGCAGGCGCTGCTGGCCTTGACCGAGCAACCCGAGGCCCTCTACGCCCCGGTCGATCGAGCCGATTTCGAGGCCGTCACTGCGCCGTTGTGGGACTACCTGGATCGCTTGCATCCTCATCTATGGCATGAGGGCGACAACTTTCCCTCCGGCGGCCCCCAAATGCGCCAACTCATGGGCGACGGCGCATTGAGCCTGGCGTTTACCTTCACGCCCTCGGTACCGGCCGCCGCCGTGCTCGACTATCAACTGCCGCCGACCACGCGCAGCTATATTTTCGACAACGGTACTCTGGGCAACGTGCATTTCGTCGCCATTCCCTACAATGCCCAGCACAAGGCCGGCGCGTTGACGGTCGCCAATTTCCTGCTGTCGCCCAAGGCGCAGGCCCGCAAGCAGGACCTCTCGATGTGGGGCGATGCCACGGTGCTGGACATGTCACGCCTGAGTCCAACACAGCGCGAGTCGTTCACGACCGAGAGTCGGGCTGCCGCGAGCCTGCCACCGCAGTCGCTGGGCGAGACGTTGCGCGAACCCCACCCGTCCTGGATTGAACCGCTCGAGCAGGCCTGGCGACAGCGTTACGGCGCCCAATGAGTCGAGCCACGAGTTATCGGTCTATCGTCGGCGTCTTGCCCTGGCTGACCATCGCGTTGCTCAGCCTGCCCGTGGCTAGCGGAGTGCTCGGTGCCATGGCGCCCGCTTTCGGTTACTTGCCGGTCCTGGGCGGCGATAGCCTGACATTGGCGCCCTGGCGACAGCTTCTCGAGATGCCGGGCCTTGCTGACATGACGCGACTCAGCGTCGTCACCGGCTTGGCCAGCGCGGCAATCTCGCTGGGTGTCGTCGTGCTCTTCCTGGGAAGCTTCTTGCATACGCCGCTGTATCGGCGCATCCAACGATGGCTATCGCCGCTGCTGGCCGTGCCCCATGCAGCGGCGGCGATCGGCTTGGCTTTCCTGCTGGCACCGTCGGGATGGGTGGCACGGGGACTCTCCCCGTGGGCAACCGGTTGGCAGTATCCAGCGGATTTTGCATTTCCCGGCGACCCCTGGGGGCTGTCGCTGATTTTGGGCCTGGTCATCAAGGAAGTGCCTTTCTTGTTGCTGATGAGTCTGGCGGCCCTGGTGCAATGCCAGGCTCGTGAGCGGCTGACGGTTGCGCGAAGCCTGGGTTATCGCCCTCTGACGGCGTTTCTCAAAGTCGTCATGCCGGGGCTCTACCCCTTGCTGCGTTTGCCCATCTACGCGGTAATCGCCTTCGCTACCTCGACGGTAGATGTCGCCATGATCCTGGGACCGACGACCCCGAATACACTGGCGGTCTCGGTGGTCAGTTGGCTCAATGATCCTTCGCTATCGATGCGCTTCATGGCCTCGGCAGGGGCAATCTTGCAAATGCTGCTGACGCTGATGGCGCTGGGGATCTGGTATGCTCTGGAGCGGCTGGTGGCATCCCTGAGCCGGCACTGGTGTCAGGATGGGCGCCGCCAATGTGGCGAGCGATGGCTAGGCGGCATGGCGCTGATGGCGATACGTCTAGTGTTGGGCCTGATGCTAGCAGGGCTGGCCGGGCTGACGCTGTGGTCGGTGGCGGCTTACTGGCCGTTTCCGGAGTTTCTGCCATGGCCACCGACCGTGCAAAACTGGCAGGCGGCGGCGGACGACCTGATCGTGCCGGTCGGGCAGTCGCTGCTGGTGGCGACTGCCGCGACCCTGCTGTCACTGGTGCTGGTACTAGGCTCGCTGGAAGCGGAAACCCTGAAGCGGCGACCTCTACGGCCCTGGGCGCAAGTGATTCTGTATCTGCCGCTGCTGGTGCCCTCAGTGGCCTTCCTGTTCGGCCTGGTCATGATGCAGGCGCAAGTGGGTATTCGGCCCGGCCTGGGCGCAGTCATCGTAGGGCATGCGGTGTTCGTGCTGCCGTATGTCTTTCTCTCGCTGGCAGAAAGCTATCGTCGCCTGGACCCGCGCTGGAGCCAGCAGGCGCGTAGCCTCGGTGCCGGGCCATGGCGGGTTTTTCTGCGCGTGCGTATACCGCTGCTGTTGGCGCCAATTTTGACCGCAGCGGCGGTAGGCTTCGCGGTAAGCATCGGCCAGTATTTGCCCACCGTACTGATGGGGGCCGGGCGCGTGGTAACGGTTACCACCGAGGCGGTCAGCCTGGCCAGTGGTGGCGACCGGCGATTGACCGCCATCTTCGCCCTGGCGCAATTGCTGTTGCCAGCGCTGGGATTTCTGCTGGCGATGTTCGTGCCGCGATACCTGTTTCGACGGCGGCAGGGTTTGCTGCCACGTTCCGATTGAAGGAAGGACCAACGCCATGGCGTCATTGATTCTCGACGACATTGTCATTGAACAGGACCAACACCCCTTGCTGAGCCTGGATACCACGATCGCGCCGGGAGAAGTGATCACCGTCATGGGTCCCTCAGGCGTCGGCAAGTCTACCTTGCTGGCCTTCATCGCAGGCTTCTTGAGCCCCGCTTTCACGCCCCGAGGGCGCGTTTTGCTCGACGAGACCCGCATCGATACCTTGCCTGCGGAGCAGCGTCACGTCGGGCTGCTATTTCAAGACCCGCTCCTGTTCCCGCATCTCGACGTCGAGGGCAATCTCGCCTTCGGCATGGTGCGTGAAGGCACGCGACGACAACGCCGCGAGCGAATTCACGAGGCGCTGGCGTCGGTAGGACTCGATGCCTTCGCCAAGCGTGACCCCGCAACGCTCTCCGGCGGCCAAAAAGCACGTATTGCCCTATTGCGGGTACTGCTGTCCCAGCCACGCGCCATTCTGCTCGACGAGCCATTCTCCAAATTGGATGCCGAACGTCGGGACGAGATTCGTCACTGGGTCTTCGAACGTGTGCGTCACTACCATCTACCCACGCTAATGGTGACACACGACGAGGCAGATGCCAGGGCAGCCGGCGGGCGTATCCTGAGGCTGACCGAACGAGGCACCGCCGGGTCCATCGATCAGGAGGCACGCACATGACGACATGGGCCAACGTATTACGACTGAGCTTCTCCGCGCTATCGCGAGGGATGAGCCAATGAGCGTGCATTGGTCAGAACCGCTTGCCAACGCACCGCGGCTGAGCATCATCGTGCCAGTATTGAACGAGGCATCGACGATACAGGAATGCTTGACCGCCCTGCTGCCGCTATGGAGATGTGGCGTCGAGATCGTCATCGTCGATGGCGGCAGCGAGGATGATACCGTCGCTCTGGCGCTTCCCCTGGCGGATCGGGTGCTGGCAAGTGAGCGCGATCGCGCTAGACAGATGAATCATGGCGCACGGGAAAGTCGCGGGGAACATCTAGTCTTTCTGCATGCCGATACGCGCCTGCCGAATCGCGCGGACCTAGCGATCGAAGGAGCCTTGAAAGATACCGGTGGCTGGGGTCGCTTCGATGTGGATATCGAACGAGGGTTCGCGCTGGCCGGTCTGGTCGGCTGGAGCATGAACCGACGCTCGCGCATGACCGGCATTGCCACCGGCGATCAGGCGATGTTCATGACGCGCGAGGCCTTCGAGATCGTCGGCGGCTTTCCCGACCAGCCGCTGATGGAAGACATCGCCATGAGCCGGCATCTGCACCGTCTATCCGCGCCGACTTGCCTTGCCCAGCGGGTGACGACGTCCGCGCGCCGCTGGCAGCAGAACGGCCCTTTGCGCACCATCGCCAAGATGTGGTGGTTGCGCCTGCGTTACGGGTTCGGCGCCTCGCCCGGGACCTTGGCAGGAGACTACACCGATGTCCGCTGAATCGAATGCGGTCGCCCCCAGCACGACACTGCTGATCTTCGCCAAGGCACCGATCCCCGGCAAGGTAAAGACCCGGTTGATGCCGTCGCTCGATGCCGAGCAGGCGCGTGATGTCCATGTAGCACTGCTTGAACGCACGCTAGAGATTGCCTGCCGGGCCTTTCCTGCCACGCACGTGCAGCTATGGGCCGGGCTCGAACCGGCACACCCGACCCTAGAGGCGCTGACGGAAAGACACGGCATCATGCACCATGCTCAGCCGCCGGGCGATCTCGGCCAGCGCATGCACACCGCCCTGGCCGCTCAATCGGGTCCTGCGCTTCTGATCGGCAGCGACTGCCCGGTACTGACGCCGATGCTGCTGGATCGCTGTGCGCAGGCGCTGGATGATCACGATCTGGTGCTACTCCCGGCCGAGGATGGCGGCTATGGCTTGATCGGGGGCCATAGGCTTCCCCAGCGGTTGTTCGCGGATATTCCTTGGGGCGGTAGTGAGGTGGCCGCGCGGACCCTCGCTCGAGCTAAAGGACTAAGGCTGCGCGTGGCGTGTCCCGACACGGTCTGGGATGTCGATACGCCACACGATCTCGAGCGCTGGCGTGCTCTGGACGCTACGACATGATGGCCGGCCTCCTGATCGAGTGGTGGGCGACACGTTTTATTGCCATGATGGACGCGGGTTACCGGCTTGGAGGTGCACCAAGGCGTTACTGTCTTCGTTCGCGCCCACATGAACGATGCCGCCAACGCCATAATGGCCGCATGAAAGCCTGCTGAAGGGGAAAAGGATTGAAACATTACCGCATACTGATTCTGGCGGTTGTACTGGTTGCCATCGTGGCCTTCTTCGTGGGCGGCGTTGACGATTACCTGACTCTGGAATCCATTCAATCGCTACAAACACGGTTCGACCAGTGGTTCACCGAGTCTCCTTGGCTGGTCGCGGGTGGCTTCTTTCTCATCTATGTTCTGATGGCCGCCCTCTCGTTGCCCGGCGCGGCTCTGCTCACGTTGTTGGGGGGTGCGTTATTCGGCCTGGGCTGGGGGCTATTGATCATCTCCTTTGCGAGCACCATTGGCGCTACGCTAGCGTTTCTGGTCTCCCGCACGCTCTTCCGGGAACTGATCGAACGCCGCTTTGCACGGCAAATCGAGACCATCAACCGGGGGATCGAGCGCGATGGCGCGTTGTATCTGTTCAGCCTGCGACTGGTGCCGATCTTCCCGTTCTTCGTCGTCAACCTGGCGATGGGCCTGACCCGGCTGCGCATCTGGGTCTTCTATATCGCCAGCCAGATCGGCATGATTCCCGGCACGCTGGTCTACGTGAACGCCGGCCAGCAGCTCGGCGAGTTACGTTCGGTCAGCGGTGTCGTCTCGCCTTCTTTGCTGTTGTCTTTCGCCCTGCTCGGCGTCTTCCCGCTGATCGCACGTTGGGGCGTCGACTGGCTTCAACGCCGCAAGCGCTATCGTGGATACGACAAACCTCGGCGCTTCGATTACGACATCCTGGTGATCGGCGGCGGCTCGGCGGGTCTGGTCACCAGCTACATCGCCAGTGCGGTGCGGTCGCGGGTCGCGCTCGTCGAGAGTGGCGCCATGGGCGGCGACTGTCTCAATACCGGCTGCGTACCCTCCAAGGCACTGATTCGCGCCGCACGGTCCGCCCAGAATATCCGCGACGCCGGGCATCTGGGCGTTCATGCCGGAGAGCCGCGCGTTGAGTTCAGCGAGGTCATGGGCCATGTGCGTCGCGTCATCGACGAGGTGGCTCCCCACGATAGCGAGGCGCGTTATACCGGGCTAGGCGTCGAGGTCCAGCGTGGCACGGCGCGGCTGACGTCCCCCTGGGCTGTCGAAGTCGACGGCAAGCAACTCACGGCGCGGCACATCGTCATCGCCACCGGCGCCATCCCCAAGGTGCCGCCGATACCGGGTATCGAGCAGATCGACGTGCTGACCTCCGAGAATCTGTGGACGCTGACCGAGCAGCCACACCGCCTGATAGTGCTGGGTGGCGGCGCCATCGGCTGCGAGCTCGGCCAGAGCTTCACCCGTCTAGGGACTCAGGTCACGCTTATCGAGGGAACCAAGCGATTGCTAGGGCGCGAGGATGAAGAGGTCGGCGAACTCGTCGCCGGCCTACTCGACGACGAAGGCCTCGATGTCATGACAAGCACGCGGGCTATCGCGGTAAGCGTCGAGGGCGGCGAACAACATCTCCTCGTCGAGAAGGCCGACGGTCGGCAAATACACCTCCCCTTCGACCGCCTGCTGGTCAGCGTCGGTCGCCAGGCCAACGTCGATGGGCTCGGGCTGGAAGCGCTGGGAATCACCACCCGCGACAACGGAACCCTGGAGGTCAACGAGCAGCTACAGACCAAGTTGCCCAACATCTGGGCCTGCGGCGACGTCGCCGGTCCATACCAGTTGACCCACGCCGCCGCGCACCAGGCCTGGCATGTCGCCGTCAACGCCTTGTTCGGCGAATTCAAGCGCTTCAAGGTCGACTACCGCATCATGCCCGCGGTGACCTATCTACAGCCCGAAGTCGCCCGGGTGGGGCTCAACGAGCGCGAGGCCAAGGCTCAGGGTATCGCTTACGAGATCACCCGCTACGAGATGGCCGAGAGCGACCGGGCGATCGCCGAGCGCGCCACTAACGGTTTCGTCAAGATCCTCACCGTGCCCGGCAAGGATCGTATCCTGGGGGCAACCCTGGTCGGCGAGCACGCAGGCGAGTGGCTAGCAGAACTGACGCTGGCCATGAAGCACAATATCGGGCTCAACAAGTTGCTGGGCACGGTGCATCCTTACCCGACGCTATCGGAAGCCACCAAGGGCACCGCCGGCGCCTGGAAAAACGCCCACAAGCCGGAGCGGGTGCTCCACTGGCTAGCGCGTTACTTCCGCTGGCGACGCGGCGGCTGAGTACCTCTCGTCGAGCTCATCCCACCAGGCGGTCAGCGAGTTCGTCGAGGTCGCTCACCGTCATATCGGGCTCATCGCCCCAGGGATCGAAGGGCGCTTCAGCGCTGCGACGCACCCAGGCCGCGTGCAAGCCGGCATATTTGGCCCCGATGATGTCGAAGGGATTGCTGGAAATCAGCCAGGTGTCCGCAGCGCTCGACTCGGTGCACTGGCGCAGATAGGAATACACAGCGGGGTCGGGCTTGAAGCGCTTGATGTCGTCGACGCTGACGATGGCGTCGAACCGCTCACGAATGCCCGCCTGGGCCAGCAACCCCGTCACCGCTTCCTGGGTGCCGTTGGAAAACGCCACGCAATGCATGCCGGCATCGCTCAAGCGTGCCACCCCCTCGGCGACATCGGAAAATGCCGGCAGACGCCCATAAAGGGACATCAGCCGATCCTTGGCCACTTCGGAGAGTTGGCTGCCCATGGCCCGGTCGGTGAACTCCAGCGCATCGCGCGTACAACCGGCAAAGCTCGAATACGCCCCCATCAGCGAGCGACGGAAGGCAAATTCCAGTTGCTTGTCCCGCCAACGCTGCGAAAAGGCCAACGCCTTTTCAGCATCGCCCAGATCCGTGTGCAATGCTTCCACTACACCGTGGGTGTCGATCAAGGTGCCATAGACATCGAAAGCCAATACACGCTTATTCATATGTCGTCCTTATCACGCTTACCTGAGTTGATGGAGAACCTCCAAGTTCTCTCAGATTGGTCGTTTTTGTGAATCACGACAAGCGGATTCAGGCCCGTAAACATGACAGCGCGGCCGCATCGACGCACAATGGAAGACAATACGCTGACAGGCGCTGTCAGCACGCATGGAACCGGTCAACGAGGCGACGAATTTCCCATGGCATTCAAGGTATACGTAGACGGTCAGGAAGGCACCACTGGGCTGCGGCTGATGGATTATCTCGAGGCACGCAATGATATCGAACTGTTGCGCATCGACAGCGACAAGCGCAAGGAGACCGCCGAACGTGCGCGCCTGCTCAATACCGCCGACGTGGTCTTTCTATGCCTGCCCGATACCGCTTCTCGCGAGGCCGTGGCGTTGCTCGACAATCCCCGGACTTGCCTGATCGACGCCAGCACGGCCTTCCGCACCGATACCGAATGGACCTATGGCTTGCCCGAACTAGTACCGGGACAACGCGACGCCATCCGCACCAGCAAGCGCATCGCCAATCCGGGCTGCCATGCCAGCGCCTTCATCATGCTCACGCGGCCGCTGGTCGACGCCGGCCTGTTGCCCGCCGACACACCGCTGACAGCGCATTCGATCACCGGCTATAGCGGCGGTGGCAAGAAGCTGATCGCCGAGTACGAAGGCGAGCATGACGGTCGTCTGAGCGCGCCACGTCCCTATGCCATGGGATTGACCCACAAGCACATGCCGGAGATGCGCACGCACGGCGGGCTCGCGCGAGCTCCCGTCTTCCAACCGATCGTCGGCCCCTTCCTCAAGGGCCTCTCGGTGACGATTCCCCTGCACGTCGATCAGCTTAGTCCCGGGGCCACGGCCGAAACGCTTCGCGAGGCCTACTCCAACCACTATGAAGGCGAGACCTTCGTTCGCGTCATGCCCCTCGAGGACCCGGCCAACCTGGATGACGGCTTCTTCGAGGTGCAGGGCTGCAACGACACCAATCGAGTCGACCTATTCGTGTTCGGCAACCATGAGCAGGTCTCCCTCGTCGCCCGGCTGGATAACCTCGGCAAAGGCGCGGCAGGTGCCGCCGTGCAGAGCATGAACCTACATCTCGGCGTAGACGAGGCCAGCGGCCTCTCGGCATGAGCGCGGCAGCTCCCGCGATCAGCGCACGCCGAACCGTGCGCTGATCGCGCTGCCTTACATCGCGTGCTTGATGCCTCGGCTGATCAATATCCAATTGGCCGGATAGGACGTAGCGAATCCGATCAGCATGGCGATCTGCATCATGAACCAGAACGTCACCGAGAAGGCGTTCATCTCGCCCATCCAGCCATGGATGGCGATCAGCATCCAGACGTACATGCCGGCCTGAAAGGCTATCAGCGAGAGCGTGTCTGCCTTGATGGCATCGATCAAGGCCTGGCGTGGGCCGCTATCGCTCATGCCGCGAATCGGCAAGTATTGAAACAATATGCCGAAGAGGTACGCCCCGATGAAGGCCAGCACGAAGTGTCCTAATACTGCCGAACCTAGCAGTGCAAACCCGGTCAGGGTCGCCAGCGGCGCGGTGACGACATCGCCTGCGGTGCAACCGCCCCCACAATGCGTGGCGGAGACGAAAACGCCCTGCCACTTGGGCTTATCACCATGATGATGATGCACATGATCGTGCTCATAGCCTTCACTATGTCCATTGCTCTCTTCATTGCCTACCGAGGCCGTGGCGCGGCCCATGCGTGCATACGCCCACCAGCCCAGCACTGGCATATAAAGCCCGGTGATCGGCCAAGTCACGTTCATGATCGCCATGGGTTGCGGGCGCTTGGCCACATCCAGCGCAATGACCAATGCCGTGGCCACGCCCAAGGCGATGAATAGCCAGGAAACGAGCGTCAACATGCGACAACTCCTTGTCCGTGTTGAAATGGAAACGCGTCTCTAGATATAGGGAATGATCGCGCCTGACTCAACCTATGTCCCGACGACAGGTTGGTGAATAGAAAGCTGCCTCACCGCTTCTCATCGTACTACCAGTACGTAAGCGTCCGGGAGCACAGCGACAAACGATACCGCCCGCGAGCCCCACGCAAGCCATGCCCAGCGCAGTAGGCATATCAGGCGTCGCATCGAACAGCCACCAGCTCCACCCCGCCGCGAAGACGAGATAGGCATAGTCGAACACACCGATCAACGCGGCAGGGGCCACTTGATAGGCCTTGGCCACCGTGCTGCTGGCCAGCACGAAGAGTACCGCCAGCCCCGCCAGCAGCCACCAGGTGTCGGCTGGGAGCGAACGCCAGGGCGCCGTCAGGAAGCTCGGTGTGGCGCCACCAGTCGGCGGCTGGTCGTACAAGAATATCCATAGACAGCCCACCGCGCCCAGGCATAGAAAACCCAGATTCAGTGCCCCGGCAAGCACCAGCGGCGCCTCGGCACGGCAATGAACACGCGTCACCACGCAGGCCAGGGCGTAGCACACCGCCGCCAGCAGCGGCAGTAACACCGTAGGCGTGAAATCCACCGTCCCCGGACGCAATATCAGCACCACGCCGACGAAGCCTAGAGCGATCCCCCACCAGCCGCCTGCGGAGAGCCGCTCGCCGGCTAACCAGGCAGCGAACAAGGCAATGAACAACGGCGAGGTGTACAACGCGACCGCCGCCATGGAAAGCGTCAACGTCGGCAGCGCGGCATAGAAGGTCAACCACATGGCCATCAGCAAGCCGGTTCTGACCAGCACCCAGCGACGTCGCAACGCCCACCCCAGGCGTACCACGCCGCGAAGCCCAAGCACCACCCCCAGAAGCGGTAACGCCAACAGTGCACGCAGCGCGTACAACTGCCAAATACCCACGTCATCGCTGATATACTTAACCAACGCGTCAGCCATCGAGAGACAGAAGACCGAGGCAACGATACAAACGATGCCTGGCCATACCGAGGCTCGCGCCCCAATGATTGGCTTCATGGTGGTTCTCCCCGAACAAGAAGCCGCTCAAGGGTGCGCGCCCCAGGCATACACGACAAACGAGTTATACATCACTTTCCATGAGCTGTGATTATGGATCGCATATGAACCGACTAGGCAAAGCCCTGCCCCCGCTCGCCAGCCTGATGCCCTTCGAGGCTGCCGCGCGCCTGGAAAGCTTCTCGCGTGCCGCCGAGGAATTGCATCTCACCCAGGCCGCCGTCAGCCGACAGATTCGCGCTCTGGAGGAAAACCTCGGCGTGGCACTATTCGAGCGGCGCAATCGGGGCGTCTTTCTCACCGCCGCCGGCCGTGAATTCGGGCGCACGGTGAGCTCAGCGCTGGAGGGTGTCGCAACGCATGCCAACACATTGCGGGAGGAAGTGGATGACGGTGTGGTGGTACTGTTCTGCCAGCTCTGCGAGGCCTTCTACTGGGTCATGCCGCGCCTCGCCGCGTTCAACCGGCAACACCCGGAAATCGAGGTACGCCTGGTGACCTCGACGCGCCCGGTGGTCGAGCATCACGACTATTTCGACGTGGCGCTGCAGACCAGCGGGCGCCCCAGCGGCAGCCACGCACTGTCCTTCACCGCATCCGACGAGATCTTTCCAATTTGCAGCCCTGACTATCTCGCCACACAACGTCGCCCCATCACCCTGGCGAACCTCGCCGAGCACCGTTTGCTGCACCACAGGGCTGACGCACCGGACTGGTTCGAGTGGGATAGTTGGCTACGCGCCATGGGAAATTTCGTGCCCACCTTGGGCAACGGCATGATTTTCGATAGCTATCCGCTGGTCCTTCAGGCAGCGCTTGCCGGGCACGGTATCGCCCTGGGCTGGCGACGCACGGCTGAGCGTCTGGTGCAAAACGGCCAGCTCGTGCGGCCAGTCGATGCGTCGCTGCCACTCAGCGACGCACTCTCGGTATATACACGGCAAGGCGCTCAATCGCGTGTGGAGACGCTGGCGCTACTGGACTGGCTGCAGCATGAATTCCACGTCGATCATGGCGGTGAAGCGGACTTTTGAAGTGACGTATCACAACAAGGCGTAAGCTACACCGCTTACCGTCCCTCCGGTGAGGATCAGCGCCAACAGCGCCCAGAGGCCGTCATTGGCCATCAACGACAAGCCGAACATCATCAAGGCCAGCCCCGCGCCATTGGCCGAGAAGGGCACCACCTCCATCAACGGCATCGCCAGGGCAATGAGAAAGCAGAAAAGCGCCACGAGATAGGTGCCGGCGCGCTGGGTCAACCAGGTCAGGCGCGGTTTCAACAAACGGTCGATGGCCCGGGCCGGCTTGCGCATCCAGGTCACCGCCTTGTCCAGCTTGGCGCAGGAGACCGAGCGCTTCAAAAGCCAGCGAGGCAGCCAGAACGTGCGGCGCCCTACCAGCAACTGCCCCGCCACCAGCAGGACCAATATCGCCATCAACGTGGGAACGCCGGGGATATCTCCCACCAACGGCAGCAGCGTGATCACCCCCGGCACCAGCAGCAATGAGCCAAACGACCCCTGCCCCACCGCCATCAGCATGTCGTCAAGCTGGACACGTTCATCGTCGCGACGGGGCGCCTGCCCGATCCGTTCGAGCAAATGATCCAACCCCGCGAGCTCCTGCTGCTGCCTTTCCGCCATGCGTGCTCTCTCCTCCATGAGCCAAGCTTGCAGCGTAGCAAGACATGCACACTCTGCCGAGAAGAAGGAGCGTCTACGTCGTCTCCGGCATCAATTGCTGGCGATGCAGCGTATTGCCGGCGGCGTCCATCAGACTCACGGTCAACGCTTCGCTCTCGCCATCGAGGTCGACCTGGCCAAAGAATTGATAGCCCCGAGACGGCGGCAGGTTCGACTCGCCTTCCGGCGGGGCTTTTTGAAAAACCACCTCGGGACCGAAGGTCGTGTCCAGCTCACCGGGCCCAAAGGTGCCAGCATGCAGTGGACCGCTGACGAATTCCCAGAAAGGGGCGAATTCCTGAAAGCTGGCCCGTTCGGGGGAATAGTGATGCGCCGCCGTGTAGTGGACGTCCGCGGTCAGCCATACCACGTTTTTGATCTTGTCATCGCGGATCGCCCGCAAGAGCCTGGCAATTTCGAGTTCGCGTCCCAATGGCCCGCCCGCGTCGCCATTGGCGATGGCTTCATACGCGTCGCCATCGCTGACCACCAGGCCGATGGGCATGTCCGAGGCGATGATCTTCCATGTCGCCGTGGACGCCTTCAGCGAGCGGTGTAGCCAGTCGAACTGATCCTCCCCCAGAAAGGCCGTCTGGGCGGAGCTCTCGGCCTGTCGATTGCGGCTGTTGGCACCGCGGTAGGTGCGCATATCGAGCATGAAAATTTCCAGCGACGGCCCATACGCAAACCGACGATGAATACGTCCAGGCGATGTCGGCTCCTGGCGCAGCGGCGTGTGCTCGAGAAAGGCCTGGCGGCCACGAGCTGCCAGTAGCGAGGCGTTCTTTTCCGTGTAGCGCTCATCCTCGAGCCACTCGCCGGGATACCAGTTGTTAGTCGTCTCATGATCGTCCCATTGCGCGAGCATGGGCACTTCGGCATTGAAGCGACGCAGGTTGGTATCCAGAAGATTGTAAGTATGTTGGCCGCGATACTCGTCCAGTGTTTCCGCCACCTTGCGCTTGGCCGGGGTAACCAGATTGCACCAAGTCTCACCGTTAGCCAGCGCCACGCTTTCTTCTAGGGGGCCGTCGGCATAGACGGTATCGCCGGAGTGAATGAAGAAATCAGGGTGTTGTCGGCGCATGGTGTCGTAGATCGTCATGCCGCCACGCGATTCATCGATGCCCCAGCCTTGCCCGACCGTATCGCCGGACCACACGAAGCGCACATCGCGCGCCTGGGACGGCGGCAAGCGTAAACGGCCCTCGACCGGCTCGCTCAAGGCACGCGGATCATCCAACGCGGCGAAGCGTACGCGATAATGCAACGTCTCGATGTCACCGAGCCCCGCGACGTCCAACTTGCCGACCAAGCCATCGCTCGGCAGTACCTCGGGGCCCCGCACCTGGCGGGCACCACGAAACGCGGGATTGTCGGCCAGTTCGATGAACATCCGCGCGGGGCGATCACTGCGCGACCAGAGCATAGTCCGATCGCTCAGCATGTCTCCGCTCATTACCCCCGAGGTCACTTGCGGGCGACGTGACTCGGCCAGCACGATCGACGGTGCCACCGCCGTCGTACCTAACGCCACGCCAGCCTTGACGCTCCATCCCAATACATCACGGCGGGAATATCGCATCGCCAACTCTCCACTGAGCCCATGATTCACTCAGCATCTCAAGAACGCATGACGATGACATGGCAACCGCATGACGATTGAGTGGCACGACACCTCAGGTCGCACCAGTGCTGCGATGCTCAGGCTTCCAATCGCTGCAGGGCGTAATCGGCAATCGCCGTATCCTGCACGCCGGTACCGGTAAGATCGCATACGGTGATGCTGGCACCAGAAAGGCGTAGCGTCAGTTTCCGATCGATCACCTGGCCGAGCTCGAAGACTTTGAACGGAACGTTGGCCGCCGTGCCGACGGACTTGACGAAGGCCTTGAGCTCACCGTTGTGCTCGCTTTGCGCGCGGGTATCGCAGACGAAGGCATCGGCACGCGTCATCACGCTATCGTCGAGCTCGCGCTTGTCCGGACTATCGGAGCCCATCGCCGTGACATGCACGCCCTCGGGGAGATCGGCAGCCTCGAGAATCGGCTGTGGTGAAGGTGTCGCGGTGACGATGATATCCGCCGCACGACACGCCGCGTGGACATCATCGTGAACGTTGACCGTCAGGCCGCGCTGGCGCAGCCGTTCGGCATAGGACTCGGCGGCCTCGCGCCGACGCGCCCAGACATCGACGGTATCGATGTCTCGCACCAGACGCAGGGCATCGATCTGCAACTCAGCTTGTTCGCCGGCGCCGAGGACCGTCACGCGACGGCTGTTTTCACGCGCCAGGTACTTGGCGGAAAGCGCTCCCGCGAGTGCCGTGCGCACCGCCGTCAGGTAGCCTTCGTCGAAGAGCACGGCATCCACCAGCCCAGTATGGGCCGAGAACATCATCATTAGCCCGCTGAGGCTGGGCAGTCCCTGCTTGGGATTGTCGAAAAACCCTGAGCTCACCTTGATGGCGAAGCGCTCGAAACCGCGAATGTGCGCGGTTTTGACGTCGACCTCGCCATTGGCTTCCTCGATGGCCATCGACAGAATCGGCGGCTGCACGGCCTCGCCACGCCCCAGGGCCGCGAATCCCGCTTCGATGACGGTCAAGGCATCCATGTCCAGCTGAACGGCGGCTTCGATAGCTTCGCGTTGATGGAGCTGCATGACGTCCTCCAGACGCAAGAGAGAAGAATGAAGAAGGGAAGTAAAAAGTAGGGAGGCGTATCAGGCTCCCGCCAACGCCCGGGCGCGGTCAAACGTTTCCAGCGCCACGCCATTGCCGGAAACGATCAATGCCACGCGCTGCCCTCGAATGTCGAGGTCATGTTCGTCGAGCGCTGCCAACCCCACGGCCGCCGCGCCTTCGACCAGCATTTTCTCGGTGTCGAGCAAGTCGATCATGGCGCGGGCGATAGCGGGTTCCGAGACCTGGTAATGGTCATCCATCACCTCGCGCACCAGCGCGAAGGTGCAGCGATTATCGAGGCCGATGCCGCCGCCCAGCGAATCGCCGAGACTCTCGACCTCCGCCACGTTGACTGGATGCCCGGCCTGGAGGCTTTCCCACATCGCCGCGCCTTGGGAGAGGCTGATGCCGGTCACCTGCGTCGCCGGGCGAATCGCCTTCACCGCTGCGCCAATGCCGCCCAACAAGCCGCCGCCGGAAAGTCCGATGAGGACTCGGTCGAGCGCAGGCTGATCCTCCATCAACTCGAGCCCGATGGTGCCCTGCCCACTCACGATCAACGAGTCGTCGAAAGGCGGGATCGCCGTCATGCCCGAGGTTACCAGACGCTCGACCTCGTCGAAGGCGTCGTCCTGGCTCTCCCCGACTCGCCGCACCTCGGCACCCAGGGCCTCGATGGCTGCGGCCTTGTTGTCGGGCACCAGCCGCGACAGACAGATGACGGCGGGGATCCCCAACTGGTACGCAGCGTGGGCCACGGCCCGGCCATGATTACCCGTCGAGGCCGTGGTCACGCCGTGCGCCAACGCTTCGCGTCCGTCGCGTTCGATCAACGCGGCGATCATGTTGGTCGCACCGCGCAACTTGAACGCCCCCGTGGGCTGGCTGGTTTCCAGCTTGAGGAACACGTCGGCTTCGAAGCGCCGCGACAACGCCTGCGAACGCACCAATGGCGTACGCGCGACCTGCCCTTGCAGGCGGGCGCGCGCGGCATAGATCGAGGCGAGATTAATGGCGGACTGGGCATCGGACATACGACCTCCCATCGAGGTATCGGACGCTCTCGGGATGTCAGGCGAGGTAAACGACAACGCCGTGGAAGCGAACGCCTCCACAGCGAGGATGGCGGGATCCATTCAGGCCTTCAAGTCTCCCGAACGAGACAACTCGTCGGTCACCTTATCGACGGCATGCTTGGCACGCGAGACGATGTCGTCGACTTCATCGCGAGTCGTCACCAACGGCGGTGCGAAACCGAGAATGTCACCTTGCGGCATGGCACGTGCGATCAGGTTTTCGCTCAACGCGGCGGCACTCACGCGCGGGCCGATCTTGAGGGCGGGATCGAAAAACGCTCGACGAGCCGGATCCGGCGAAAATTCCAGCGCCGCCAGCATGCCCACACCACGTACGTTCCCCACCAGTGGATGCCCGCCGAATGTCTGCTGCATTTGCTGCTGCAGATAAGCGCCGGTCTCGGCGGCGTTGGCGGTCAATCCTTCGCGCTCGATGATAGCCAGATTGGCAAGCCCTGCCGCACAACCCAGCGCATGGCCCGAATAGGTCCAGCCGTGGCCGATGGGGCCGTATTCACCGGCGCCCTGCTCCAGCACCTGCCACACGCGATCGCCGACGATGACCCCAGACAATGGCTGATAGGCACTGGTGAGGCCCTTGGCGATGGTGATCAGATCAGGCTTGATGGCATAGTGATGGCTGCCGAAATCGGTGCCGATGCGTCCGAAACCGCACACCACTTCATCGGCGATCAGCAGCACATCATACTTGTTCAGGACCGCCTGAATCGCCTCCCAATAGCCCTCGGGCGGCGGCACGATACCACCGGTGCCCAGCACAGGCTCGCCGATGAAGGCCGCCACGGTGTCCGGGCCTTCGGCGAGGATCATCTCCTCTAGCTTGGCCGCGCAATGCTGGGAAAACTCGCGCTCGCTCATGCCCTCCTGTTCGGCAGCTCGATGGTGATAGTACGGCGCCTCGGTATGCAGAATACCGTCGATGGGCAGGTCGAAATGATCGTGAAACGCCTTGAGCCCGGTCAACGAGCCCGAAGCGATGCCCGAGCCATGGTACCCGCGCTGCCGCGAGATCACTTTCTTCTTCTGCGGCAGGCCACGCACGTTGTTGTAATAGCGCACGATCTTGAGCTGCGTCTCATTGGCATCAGAGCCGGACATGCCGTAGTAAACCTTGGACATGCCCGGCCCGGCCAGCTCGAGGATCTTCTCGGAAAGCTGTATCTGCGGCTCGTTCGAATGGCCGACATAGGTGTGATAGTACGCCAGCTCCAGCGCCTGGTGATGGATCGCCTCGGCGACTTCAGTGCGGCCATAACCGATATTGACGCAATAAAGGCCGGCGAAACCGTCGATGAACTCGCGGCCGTCCTTGTCGACGATATTGATGCCCTGACCACCGGTGATAACCCGCCCCGGCACATCACCCTGCGCGAAATCGCGCAAATGCGTGGACGCATGGAAAGTAACCTGGCGATCGCGATCGATCAGGTCCTGATGCTGACTCATATCATTCTCCCGTCACTGTTTCGGCTCACGCCGATAAAACCTAACGTCAAACACGACTTATTAAGCCACGAGCACTTTTTTCGCTCGTGGCTCGTGGCTCGTGGCTCGTGGCTCGTGGCTCGTGGCTCGTGGCTCGTGGGCAGGAGCCTAGCTCCCGGAGACAGAGCCCATGGCCCCCAGACAATAAAACTTGGTCTCCAGATACTCTTCGATGCCGGCGGTGCCGCCTTCGCGGCCGAGGCCGGATTGCTTGACGCCACCGAAGGGTACTGGCGGACCGGTCATCTTCACCGAGTTGATCGCCACCATGCCGTACTCCAGGGCACGCAGGAGCTTCCAGATACGGCGAATGTCGTGGGTGTAGACATAGGCCGCCAGGCCGTACTCGGTGTCGTTGGCCAATTTGATGACCTCATCGTCATCCTTGTAGGCGGTCACTCCCGCCACCGGCGAGAAGCTCTCCTCGCGCCAGGCCTTCATGTAGGGCGTCACGCCAGTGAGCAACGTGGGCATGAAGAAATTAGGCCCCGGCGCCATGGACTGATCGCCATGCACCAGCGTCGCGCCGCGCGACATGGCGTCATCGACGATGCTCGACGCTTTCTCCACCGCCTGCTGATGAATCAGTGGCCCGATATCGATATTGGTCACCAGGCCGTTGCCGACCTTGAGCGTTTCCATGCAAGCGACGAACTGCTCGACGAACTCGTCATGGATCGACTCGTGTACCAGGATCCGGTTGGCGGCCAAGCAATCTTGCCCGCCAGTCTGAAACTTGGCGGCGACTGCAGCACGCGCGGCCTCGGCGGGGTCCATGTCGGGGCCGACGATGAACGGCGCGTTGCCACCCAATTCCAGCGAGACACGCTTGACGCTATTGGCAGACTGCTCCAGCAACAGCCGCCCGACGCGCGTGGAGCCGGTGAACGACAACGCCTTGACGCGTTCTTCTTCGCACAACAGCTTGGACACCTCGGCGGGTTCGCCCAGCACCACATTGAAAACCCCGGCAGGAATCTCGGCGCGTTCGGCGAGTTCCGCCAGCGCCAGGGCCGAGAACGGCGTCTCGCCGGCCGGCTTGACAATGACCGTGCAGCCGGCGGCCAGCGCGGCACCGGCCTTGCGCGTAATCATCGCTAGCGGAAAGTTCCAGGGCGTGATCAATGCCGCCACCCCCACCGGCTCCTTGAGCGAACCCAGGGCGGCGTTGGGGATGTGACTGGGAATGGTCTGTCCGAAGGTGCGCTTGCCCTCCTCGGCGAACCACTTGATGAAGCTGGCACCGTATTCGATCTCGCCGCGTGAATCGGGTAGCGGCTTGCCTTGCTCGCGCGTCATGATGACCGCCAGATCTTCACGGTGCTCGATCAGCAGGTTATACCACGCCTGAAGACGCTCGGCACGCTCATCGGCACGCAACGCTCGCCACTGGGCGAAGGCAGTATCTGCGGCATCCACTGCCTCCCGTAATTGCGGAGCCTCGAGCCAGGGAATGTGGCCCAGCACCTCGCCCGTGGCGGGATCGACGACCGCTTCTTCGCGACCGGCGTCGCCGTGTGTCCATTTACCCTCGATATAAGCGTACTGGCGCAATAGACGCGGGTCGTTGAGTTTCATGCGCTACTTCTCCCGAAAACGAACCGGGCCTGGGTCGACTAACATCTGGCCCGGATAGGTCGTGGCGGATGACGTTCATCCAATGCCTACAGGATAAAGCAGCGCAAGGCGGAAGAGTTTTTGTCTGGAGGGGGGATCGACACCGGTTTTTTTCGAGTCACGCGCTGGTAAGGGCTTTTTTTTCTGCGCGCCCTTTTCCTACGTCCCACCGCCGCAAGCAAGGGCAGCGGCGGGCGTGAAGCGCTTAGATATCGTGACGCGGCAGTAAATGCAGCTTGCGCAGGCGCGCATGGGCGTCCAGATATTCCTCGGCGGGTACCGCACGGTAAACGTTTTCACGGGCGACATGCTTCACCAGTACGCGGCGCTCACCGGCGGAACAACTCGCCCCTTTGCCATGCAGAGTCACGACCACGTCCGAGTCGTTTTCCAGCGCCGCCTGGCAGCGCCCTTCATTGTCGCTGGCCTCGCGCACGATGACGGTTTCTCCCAGAAGCCAGCGCGGAGAAGCCCGACGTGAATGGTGGAAACGCCGAGCCAGGGCATGACACGCGGCGACACTCGGCGATGACGCCAGCGCGAACGCTGCCCAGATAGCCAGAAAGCCCAGCGGCAAACGCACCAACCCTAGCGGCAGCCATTGCAGTACCAAACTCAATGCGAATGCGATGGGCGTGGCGGTGACGATCAAGGCACTCAGCGCGAATGACGCCGGCACACCTGCAAAGCCCAGGGAAATCAAGGTACTGGCGAGATGGTCGTCACGCAGGCTGTCATGGTCGAAACATGAGACGCGTATGACGCGCAGCCCGACCAGCAACCAGTAGACTGCCACCAGTACCAGCAAACCGAGGAAAAAGACGAAAGGAAACCCCAATGCAGTCTGGATGAAGAGTTCCATGACGGCACCTCCCGGGCGATCCCGTTGAGTTGAGCGGCGTGCCCCCTAGATGTAGGAGGGGCGTTAAAGGCGTCGTCCGAATGTTTTATGTAATACCAGCTTATGTGGCGACGCTTATGTAGTATTTAACAGTATAGCGCCGCGACACCGACCATGCGTCTCAACTTTGGTCGTACGGCACGTATTGCCAGCGCATCAGACAATCCGCTGACTCAGCTCCAGGCGTACCGCGACCGCCTTGGAAGTGGGTGTATCGGTACCCACACCGACGCTTTCCAAGGGTACCAACGCATTGGTTTCAGGATAGTAAGCGGCGGCGCAGCCTTCGGGGGTCTCGTAGGCGACGATCCTGAATGCCGGGGCGCGACGAGGCGCACCCTCGTGATCGAGCCCTACCAGATCGACCCACTGGTCGCTTGCGAGCCCCAGTCGTGTGAGGTCTGCGGGATTGACGAACACCACCCGCCGCTGGCCCTTGACGCCTCGGTAACGGTCGTCGTAACCGTAAACGGTGGTGTTGTACTGATCGTGGCTGCGCAGCGTCTGCAGTGTCAGCCAGCCGTCATCGCGGCGTGCGTACAGGCGTTGGTGCATCACCGCCTCGGGCAGCGGCGAGGCACAGAACGTGGCCCGACCGGATGACGTATTGAAGCGGCGTTGACTGGCGACGTTTTCCAGCCAGAAGCCTCCTGCCTGCTGCAGACGCGCATTGAAGTTCCCGAAACCGGGAATGACTGCCTCGATCTCGTCGCGAATGCGGTCGTAATCGGCCACCATCGCGGCCCAATCGACCACGTCCGTGTCGACCCCTCGATGCGGCAGTACCCGCGCCAACGTGGCCTCGGCGATCCCTGCAATGATCGCCGGCTCTGAGCGTAGCCACTCGGAAGCCGGTGCATGAATACCGGCACTGCCGTGGACCATCGACATCGAGTCTTCGACGCTGACCTGCTGAGATGCGCCCGCCTCGCCTTGACGATCGATCTCGGTGCGGCCCAGGCACGGCAGGATCAACGCATCACCACCGGTGATCAGGTGGCTACGGTTGAGCTTGGTGCTGATCTGAACATTGAGTCCCAAGCGTCGGAAGGCGCGCTCGGTGCGTTGGCTATCCGGCGTGGCCCGGGTGAAGTTGCCTCCCAGGCCGATGAAGACATCGGCCTCGCCCAGTTCCAGCGCGCGAATGGCACCCACGGTGTTGAGACCCGGCGTGCGCGGCATGGTTACGCCGCTTGTTTCACCATAACGAGCCTCCAGAGCATCGATCAGCCGCGTGGGCGCCTTCTCGTCGATGCCCATGGTGCGGTCACCCTGCACGTTGGAGTGACCGCGTACCGGACACGGCCCCGCGCCGGGGCGCCCGATGTGGCCCCCCAACAACAGCAGGTTGACCAACTCGCGAACGGTGTCCACCGAATGCTCATGCTGGGTGATGCCCATCGCCCAGGTGATGATCATGCGCTCGGCACGGGCAACGATGTCGGCCACCTCCTCGATCTGAGTGCGCGGCAGGCCGGCCTGATCCTCGATATCCACCCACGGCGTGGCCTCGACCTGAGCCCGCCATTGCTCATAGCCGGCGGTGTGCGACTCGATGAAGGCACGATCCGGCGTGAAGTGCCCTCCGGCCTCGAGCGCGAACAAGGCCTTGGCAATCCCGCGTGCCGCCGCCATGTCGCCGCCCATCTTGGGTTGATAATAATGCGAGGAAATACGATGGCTACCTTGGGTCAGCATCTCGCGTTTGTTCTGAGGATCGGCGAAACGCTCCAGACCACGCTCCTTGAGCGGATTGAAACTGACGATACGCGCCCCTCGCTCCGCCGCACGCCGCAAGTCACCGAGCATCCGGGGATGATTGGTGCCGGGATTCTGACCGAAGACAAGGATGGTATCAGCGTGCTCGAAATCCTCCAGTTGAACGGTGCCCTTCCCCACACCGAGACTAGCCTGCATGCCCACACCACTCGCCTCATGGCACATGTTCGAGCAATCGGGGAAATTGTTGGTGCCGTAGAGGCGCACGAATAACTGATACAGATACGCCGCTTCGTTGCTGGCGCGTCCCGAGGTATAGAACAGCGCCCGGTCGGGATCGGGTAACGCCGCCAAGTGTTCGGCGATCAGCGCGAAGGCAGACTCCCAGTCGATGGGAACATAGCGGTCACTGGCCGCATCGTAACGCATGGGTTCGGTGAGCCGGCCCTGGTCCTCGAGGCGAAAATCATCCCAACCACGCAGCTCGCTCAGCGTGTGGCGCTCGAAGAAACGCCGCGTGACGCGCTTCTTGGTACTTTCCCAGGCCACCGCCTTGACGCCATTTTCGCAGAACTCGAACGACGAACCGTGCAATGGATCGCCCCACGCGCAGCCCGGGCAATCGAAGCCATGCGGCTGGTTGGTGGACAGCAATGCCCGCGCGCCTTTGAGCGGCGCCTGGCTACGCTTGAGGTGACGCCCCACGCTTTGCATCGCGCCCCAGCCACCGGCCGGACCGGTGTAAGATTCGACGCTCGGGGCTTGGGTCAGGGTCGTGTCCGCCTCGGGGAGACGCTCCCCGGCCTCGTTTGCCGGATTCGACTCGCGGTCGTCGGGTAACGGAGTCTGTTGATGGGAAGCCATGGCACCCTCGATGACGTAGTGGGTGAAAAATAGAGGAAAAATGACGCAATGAACGTGGTGAATACCCGGGAAACGGAGCGTGCAGAACTCGCAGGCTATGCCGCGCCACTCAGGCGTTCGAGATGCCGACCGCGATGACAACAGATCAAGTTGAGGTCGCAGGCACGTGCAATTTCCACTGCCAGGGCCGAGGGCAACGACAAAGTGGCCAGGGTGGCGATATCGGCACGCACGGTCTTCTGCACCAGCTCCATGCTACAGCGACTGGAAAGCAACACCGCCGCCGGCATTTCGCCCTGTCCCAATCCCTCGCCGATGACTCGGTCCAAGGCGTTGTGGCGTCCGATATCCACGCCGCGTGACAATACCTCGCCATCGCTATCGAGGGCCAGCGCCATATGCAATCCGGCACGTGCGTGGCGCTGTAGACTCTCCACACCGCGCATCAAGGCCTCGGGTGCCAGGGGCGTGCACGCCGGCAAACGCCTCAGCCCCTGCATCAACTGCGACTCCTCGGCCACCCCGCAGGCACCGCAGCTCGACACCGAGGCCCCGGCGCGTTGCAGACCAGCGGCGCGCGCTTCAGTCTGCGACGAAACCGCCAGCCGCACCAGCAGGCCGTGACGCAGCCGCGATAGCTGAATGTCCTCGACCTGCTCGGCGCGCTCGATCCAGCCCGCTGTGAAAGCATGTCCCAGCGCCAGGGATTCGAGAACCTCTGGCGTCGCCAGCAAGGTCACCATGGCGGTATCGTTGAGCGACAGGGTCAGCGGCTGTTCCTGCGGGCCATCGAGCGTCCGCAAGGGCCGGTCGCGCTGGTCGTCATAGTGAGCGGCAGCGGAAAATGAATGCGGTGTCACCACTTCTGACGGCATGTAAATATCCCATTGCGAAAATGAGGCCACAGAGTATTACTACCCTAGCACCCAGACGACATCAATCAATGGCCATAGACGACGCCTGACGTGCTACGAAGCGTCGTCGTTCAATTCCAACGGTGGCGCTGTGCGTTTCACGGTCTTGGTGACGATATAGGTGAAGTAGCGTTCGATCCCCAGGCCATCCATCAGCCAGGCATCGATCGTGCGCTGATAGGCATCGATAGAGTCGGTTTCGAACTTGACCAGGTAGTCGACACCGCCACCCACCGCGACGCACTCGGTCACCTCCGGCGTCTCGGCGACGGCTTTCTCGAAACGCGCGAAACTCGCCGCCTGATGATTCGCAAGCTCGATCTGCACCCAAACCGGCGTACGCTTGACCACCAGAGACGGATTGAGGCGGGCGCCATAGCCTTCGATGACGCCGGCTTTTTCCAGGCGTCGCACGCGCTCCCAGCAGGGACTGACCGAAAGGTTGATCGCCTCGGCCAGTTTCGACTTGGTGATGCGCCCGTCGCGCGCCAGGATATCGAGAATCTTGAGGTCGTAACGGTCGAGTTTCATGTGATGTGGCGACCCATCTTCAACGCTCGAGACTATCGACGACTTCTGCGATCACCGCAATCGTATCGCCCATGTTCACCTGCGCCGGGAAGCGCCGCGCCACCAGCACGCCATCGCGCTGGGAATGGTAGACGACCGGCTCGCTACCGGTGCGCGTCATATCATAGATCCGTGCGATCACATCACCGCGCCGCACGCTCTCGCCCAAGGAAAATACCAGCTCCAGCAGACCATTATGCTCGCTCTGTACGTAGCAGGACGCATCGGGCATATCCACGTACACCTGTGGCTCGGCGGGCGTTTCCAGTGTGCCGTCGATTAGCCCGTAGTGAATCAGGAAGTTGCGTACGCCGCGTTCGGCGATGGCCATGCGCTCCGGTGTCGTCGTGCCGCCGCCGCCCAACTCGGTGGTCACGAAGGTCTTGCCCTGAGATTCCACGGCGGTGTCGTAGAGCTTGGTGGCGTCGAGTTCGAACATCATCATCGCCACCGGCGCACCAAAGGAAACCGCGCCAGCAAGGCTTTGCGCTTCCTGGGTACGATCATCGAGGCGGTGCGCCGCAGCGAAGGGCAGGATATCCAGCGTGCGGCCGCCGGAATGCAGATCCAGCGCCACGTCGCACATCGGCACCAGTTCACGCGTGAAGTAATCGGCGATCTGCTCGGTGACACCGCCATCCGGGTCGCCAGGAAAACTACGATTGAGATTGCCGCCATCCAGCCCCGAGGTGCGCTTGCCAGCAGTGGCGGCGGGCACGTTCATGATCGGCACGATGATGACGCGGCCGCGTACGTCTTCGGCGCGCAGCGTATTGCTGAGTTTGAGAAGCGCCGTGATGCCTTCGTATTCATCACCGTGGTTGCCAGCAGTGAGCAGCGCCGTGGGTCCCGCGCCGTTGTTGATCACGGTCACCGGAATCATCACCGCGCCCCAGGCCGACTCATCGGTGGAGATCGGCAGTTTGAAAAAGCCGTGCTGAATGCCGTCGGCCTCGAAATCGACCGTAGGTGACACCGGGCTGGGTCGCTTGCTCATGTCATTTTCTCCTCGTCTCGCATCCCACGGCTCAGCACACGAACAACTGGCGTGGAAAGTTGGCCAGTGTCTCGCAACCAGTTTCGGTAATCAGAATGCTTTCGGTGATCTCCAGGCCCCAGTCGTCTTCCCAGAGGCCCGGCATGAAATGAAACGTCATCCCCGGCTCGAGAATGGTGTCATCGGAGGGACGCAGACTCACATTGCGCTCGCCCCAATCCGGCGGGTAACTGATGCCGATGGAATAGCCGCAGCGCGCCCCGCCACGGTCGAAGCCATACTTGTCCATCGCCGTGCCCAGCGCCATGGCGATATCGGCGGCACGATTACCTGGCTTGGCCACCGCCAGACCGTTGTCGATACCCTCGAGCAATGCCGACTCGGCGCGCAGGAACTGGCGCGGCGGCGTGCCCAGGAACACAGTACGCGACAACGGCGCGTGATAGCGACGATACACACCGGCGATTTCGAAGAAGGTACCCTCGCCCTTGCGAAACGGGGTGTCATCCCAGGTCAGGTGCGGCGCAGCGGCATCCGCACCGGTCGGCAACATGGGCACGATGGCCGGATAGTCGCCACCGAAGACACGCCCTTGCGGATCGGCCCAGCCCTCGATGCCCACGCGGTAGATCTCGGACACCACCTTGCTCTTGGGCACCCCCGGCTGAATGACCTCGAGGATACGCGAATGCATGCCCTCGACAATCCGCGCCGCAATGCGCATGTACTCGATTTCCTGCGGCGACTTGATTATCCGGCACCAGTTGACCAGCGAATTGGCATCCGCGAAACGTGCATGCGGTAACTGGTGTATGAGACTCACATACGCCTTGGCGGAAAAGTAGTAGTTATCCATCTCCATGCCGATGGTCCCCTCGTGCCAGCCACGATCCGGGAGGATCGACTGCGCCAGGTACTCCATGGGATGCATATCGGGATTTTGAACGTAATAATCCGGGTAATAGGTAATGTTCTCCGGATGGATCCAGCAGGTACGTAGCGCCCCGTTGGCATCCATGCGGCGCCCATACCAGACCGGCTCGCCTTCCAAGCCGAGTAACACGCACTGATGCACATAAAAGGACCAACCATCGTACCCCGTCAACCACGCCATGTTGGATGGATCGCTGACGATCAGAACGTCGATCCCTCGATGGGCCATGGCCGAACGCACTTTGTGCAGACGGCTGGCGTATTCCTCACGAGTGAAAGGCAGGGAAACCTCAGACATGGCACCACTCGCCCGATAGAATTGCTCATCCCTGATCTCCCGGACGGGAGGCAGGACCCTGCATTCGATGAAATAAATCGTACTGACACAAGGAAGGAAGAAATCAGTACAATTGTCGATCAATGCGTTGTCAGCGATACTAGCATTCACGCGCTGCTTGCCGTCAAAGGCTTTATTGTGTCATGACAATTGACCTGAAACCCTATCTACCGGCCCATGGGCCCAAGTATCTAGCCATCGCCCGAGCACTCGCCGAGGCCATTCACCAGGGCGAGCTCACGCCCGGTACGCGCCTGCCGCCACACCGCTGTCTTGCCGAGACATTGGCGGTGAGCGTGCAAACCGTCTCGCGTGCCTACGCCCAGGCGGAAAAGATGGGCCTGGTGCAAGCCCGCGTGGGTAGCGGCACCTGGATCAACAGTCTCGACGACGGCCAGGAGGCCGAGTACCTACGCAGCGCCAACATGGCCATGGACGTCTCCCCAGTGGATCTTTCCATTGCCCACCCGATCTGCCCACCCGGGCATCATCTACGCTTTCGCGAAACGCTTCGCGACGTAGCGGACAGCGCACATCCCGATGTCATCGATGCCTGCCGCCCCATCGCGGGACTGCACCACCAGCGCGAGCGCGCCAGCCAATGGCTACACGACACGCTCGGCGTGCCCGGCACGCCCGACGACCGAGTGCTGTGCAATGGCGCCGTCCACGGTGTGATGTTGGCCATCGCCACGCTGGTTCAGCATGGCGACGTGGTGTTGACCGAGGCACTCACTGACCACGGCTTGATCGCTTTGTCACGCACGCTGGGCTTGCAACTGCGCGGTGTAGCCATCGACGAACAAGGAGTGATTCCCGACGCCCTCGACGCCGCATGCCAGCGTTACAGACCGCGTGCCGTGTGCCTGACGCCCACGCAGCTCAACCCCACCGGCGCGACCATGGACAACACACGGCGCGATGCCGTGGCCGAGGTGCTGGCACGACACGGTACCTGGTTGATCGAGGACGACGTGCACGCCCTGCTCGAGCCACCCGGATTGAGCCCGCTGACCGCGCGTCTACCGCGCCAGAGCTTTCATATCACCAGCCTGACCAGGGCCACCGTTTCGGGCCTGCGCGCCGGTTATCTCAGCGTGCCGCGCGGACAGCTGCACCACACCCTGCCCCGACTGCGCGCCACCAGTTGGATGGCTACGCCGCTGGTCTTCGAGATCGCCGACCGTTGGCTGGCCGATGGTACCGTCGATGCCCTGGCCTGCGAGCAGCGGCGCCTGCTTGCCGAGCGTCAGCAACTGACCCGCACACGCCTCGCGGGCCACGCCATGGCCTCGCGTCCCACGGGCATGCATATCTGGCTGGCCCTGCCCGGGGCATGGCGCGCAGAGGAACTGCAGCAACAGGCACTGCAGGAGGGCTTGGCGATTTCTACGGCGCAGTCGTTCATGGTCGATCAGGGCCCTGCACCTCGGCGTATTCGCTTGAGCCTGGGTGGCGAAAACGATCTCGAACGCTTCGATCAGGGATTGACGATTCTCGGGCGTTTGCTCGGCGAGGCACCGCCACCGATGCTACAAATCGTATAGCGCGATAGGCGCGCATCAACGACGCCTCTCTTTCATCATCCACGACTACCCCATGAGGACTTCATGCGCATTTTGATCCATGCCGACGACGCCGCGCTCTGGAAAGATAGGCTCGCTTCGCGTTTACCCTCGGCGGAGTTCGCCATCAGTGACGAAACGAGCGATTTCCAGGCTGACTATCTCGCGGCATGGAAACCACCGGCATCGCTCTTCGAGGCCCAGCCAGCGCTGAAGGGCATCGTCAATCTCGGCGCTGGCGTGGATGCGTTGCTCAACAACCCCGCACTTCCCCGGGACATCCCCATCGTCAAGCTGCGCGATGCCGGAATGGGCGAGCTGATTGCCGACTACGTACGCTATGGCGTGCTGCATTTTCAGCGCGACTTCGACCGCTACCGTCGCCAGCAGCATCACACCACCTGGCGCGAACACGCGCTCACGCCCAAGCGCGAATGGAGCATCGGCATTCTCGGGCTGGGTGCCATCGGCCGCCATGTGGCCCGCCAGCTCGCCGCCGACGGCTACCCAGTGCACGGCTGGAGTCGCTCGCCCAAGGCCTTCAAGGGCATCACTTGCCATCACGGCGATGATGGCCTCCAGACCCTGCTCGGCAAGGTCCACAGCCTGGTCACGCTGCTCCCGGATACGCCTTCCACACGCGGCATCATCGACCGCGACGCCCTGGCCGCGTTACCCGACGGCGCCAGCCTCATCAACCCCGGACGCGGTACGCTGATAGACGAGGCCGCATTACTCGAAGCGCTGGGTACCGGCGAGGACGAAAACGGCCGACTGCGTGGCGCCTTGCTCGATGCCTTTCCCACGGAGCCACTGCCCGACGATAGTCCGCTGTGGCAGCATCCACGCCTATGGATTACCCCGCACATGGCCGGCCCGACCCCCATCGACGAAGCCGCCGACCAGGTCGCCAAGGCCCTCACCGCCATGCAGGCCGGGGAAGCCATCGACACGGTGGACCCCAATGCCGGCTATTGAACCGCCCGCGCCTTGGCATCGGCTGCCTCGGTCATGGAAACGCGCATCCCGTCGGCGTCGAAGACATGGCAATACGCCGGTGAAAACGTGAGTGACAAACGCTGCCCCTCGCGGGCGGCGTGCGCGCCGTCCAGACGCACCACCAACCATTCCTCGAGCCCAGGCAAACGCGTGTAGGCCAACATATCCGCCCCCAGCGGTTCGAGCATCTCGATCATCACCTCCAGGACCACGCCTGCATTCTGCGTAGATGTCGCCTCGAGAAGATGTTCCGGGCGAATGCCAAGGGTCGCCGCCCGCCCTTCGGGTATGTCCACAGGCAGCGCCAACGGTGTGCCATTGGGCAGCACCACCCCTCCCTGGTGGATCGTCACGGGCAGGAAATTCATCGCCGGCGAACCGAGAAAACTGGCCACGAAGCGTGTCGCCGGCTCCGCGTAGAGCGCCATCGGCGTTCCACATTGCTCGACATGCCCGCCGTTCATCACGACCAGACGGTCCGCCAGGGTCATCGCCTCGACCTGATCGTGCGTGACGTAGACCGAGGTGATTCCAAGTCGCTTTTGAAGATGCCGGATTTCCAGACGCATCTGCACGCGCAGCTTGGCATCGAGGTTGGAAAGCGGCTCGTCAAAGAGAAAGACTTGCGGCTCACGCACGATCGCCCGCCCCATCGCGACACGCTGACGCTGTCCGCCGGATAGCTGCCTCGGACGCCGCTCGAGTAACTCGCCGAGACCCAGCAGCTCGGCGGTCGCCGCCACGCGACGACGGATCTCGTACTTGGGAACGCCACGATTTTTCAGGGCATAGCCCATGTTCCCGGCCACGCTCATGTGCGGGTAGAGCGCATAGTTCTGGAAGACCATGGCGATATCGCGTTCGGCAGGCTCCAGCTCGTTGACGCGCCGACCGTTGATCGTAAGCTCGCCATCACTGATCGACTCCAACCCCGCCAACGTCCTCAGCAAGGTCGACTTGCCACATCCCGAAGGCCCGACGATGACGATCAACTCCCCCTCGGTCACCGACAGATCGATCCCATGCAGGGCGATAAAACCATTGGGGTAGCGCTTCTTGAGGCGCGTCAAATGCAGGATAGCCATAGGTCTTTATCTCATTGATTCTGTTCGAATTCACGCTAGTCGCTAATTCACGTTAGTCGCTATAGTGCCGCCTTACTTTTCGGCGTCGACCAGCCCTTTGACGAAGTAGCGCTGTAGAAGCAGGATCACCAGGACAGGAGGGCCCATGGCGAGTATTGCCGTCGCCGTGACATCCTGCCAAGGGACCAAAGCGTCCCCCGTAGTCAGCATGCGCTTGAGACTAACCACCACGGTCATGTAATTGGCATCGGTAGTGATCAGCAGCGGCCATAGATACTGATTCCAGCCATAAATGAACATGATCACGAACAGTGCCGCGAGATTGGTCTTCGACAGTGGCAACAAAATGTCCTTCAAGAAACGCCAGGGGCCCGCGCCATCGATACGCGCAGCTTCAACCAGCTCGGGGGGAATCGTCAGATAGAATTGACGCAGGAGAAACGTTGCCGTCGCGCTGGCGATCAACGGCAGGATCAACCCCGAATAGCTATCGAGCATATGAAGGTTCGCGACCACTTCGTAGGTCGGCAGAATACGCACCTCTACCGGTAACATCAGCGTGATGAAAATCAGCCAGAAACATAAGCGACGAAAAGGAAAGCGAAAGAATACGATGGCATAAGCCGCCAACACCGAAATCACGATCTTGCCCACGGCAATGCCGGTCGCCATTACCAATGAGTTGAATAGAAGTCGGAGCATTCCGGTCTTCAAACCATTGACCGGCTCGCTTAACAATTGCGCATAATTGTCCAGGCCAACATCGCCCACCCATAGAGGCGCAATATGCGTGTAAAGATCGCTCATCGAGTGCGTACTTGCCGTAAAGGCCAGCCACACCGGCAGGAAGAACAGGCCACACCCTGCCGCCAGCAATAGATGGCTGACCAGATCCAGCCCTAGGCGTTGATAGCGCATCAGTACTGTACTCGACGTTCGACGAAACGAAATTGAATGAATGTCAGCCCTCCCACCAGCATCATCAACAACACTGATTGAGCTGCGCTAGTACCGAGATTCTGACCCACGAAACCATCCTGATAGATCTTGTAGACTAGCGTCGTCGTCGCACTCCCCGGTCCACCCGAGGTCACGGTATCGATGGTTCCGAACGTCTCGAAGAAGGCATAAATGCTGTTCATGACCAGCAAGAAGAAACTCGTTGGTGACAACAGCGGAAAGACAATGGTCCAAAAACGACGCATGGGATTGGCACCGTCAA
Organism: Chromohalobacter sp. 48-RD10; assembly: GCF_029889785.1. Taxonomy (NCBI): domain Bacteria; kingdom Pseudomonadati; phylum Pseudomonadota; class Gammaproteobacteria; order Oceanospirillales; family Halomonadaceae; genus Chromohalobacter; species Chromohalobacter sp. 48-RD10. The sequence continues at coordinate 173,864 of NZ_JARANX010000006.1, forward strand.
TGGCCGCTGCTTCCAACAAACTCTTGGGAATCGCTTGCAACCCGGCCAAGAAGAATACGAAGTTGTAACTCATCTGCTTCCATACGGATGCCAGGATAACCAACAACAACGCTTGACCACCGTCGAGGTTGTGATTCCACTCGATACCCAGGCGTTCCAACAGGGCAGTTACCAACCCTAGCGAGGGATCGAATAGAAAAAGCCATAACACTCCCGCCACCGCCGGTGCCACTGCATAAGGCCAGATCAGAAACGTCTTGTAGGTACTCGCACCCTTGATAACGCGATCGGCAAGCACCGCCAAAAATAGAGCAATGCTCATAGCACCTAGCGCCACCGACAACGAGAACACGACCGTGGTCCATATGACGCTGTAGTAATCCGGATTACTGAGCACAGCAATAAAGTTGGACAGGCCAGCAAATTGCTGCGACAGACCGAAAGCATCCTCGATATAGAACGCCTGCTGTACCGCCTGCCATGCCGGCCAGAAAAAGAACACACTCACGATGATCAACTGTGGTGCCAGCAGCAACCAGGGCGTGAGAGGAGAGCGTTGAAAGTAGGCCATGCGACATCTCCATGACACACCCGCCCGCTACCGGCACTACCGGTGACGGACGGGGGTGACCAGCGAATCAGCTATTGGCGTCCTGGAATTCATCCAGTAGGGCATTACCCTCTTCGACTGCTCGGTCGAGACCTGCCTGCACACCGACTTCGCCAGCGAAGATCTTCTCCAACGCACCATTAATGACGTCCCGGATCTGCACCATGTTGCCCAGTCGCAGCCCCTTGGAATTCTCGGTAGGTGCAGAGCCGGTCATCTGCTGGATCGCCACCTCGGTACCTGGATTATTGGCATAGAAGCCTTGCTCACGGGTCAGCTCGGCGGCCGCCTCGGTGATCGGCAGATACCCGGTGAACTGGTGCCAGTCGGCCTGCACCTCGGGCGTGGAAAGGTACTCGAAGAATGCGGCGATGCCCTTCTTCTGGGCCGCTGTGGCGCCGTTGAGTACCCACAGCGAGGCCCCGCCGATGATGGTATTGTTGGGCGTGTCGATCACGTCGGCGTCATAAGGCAGTGGTGCGACACCGAAATCAAAGCTGGCATTCTCACTTACCCCGGCGTAGGAGGCAGAAGAAGCCATCATCATGGCGCACTCGCCAGAATAAAACTTGGGAGCAGCCTCATCCTTGCGACCACCGAACTCGAAGCGCTCGTCTTGCTGCCATTTCCTGAGACGCTGAACATGGTCGACCACGGCGGTTTGGTTGAATTTCAGCCGCGCATCCACCCCTTCGAAACCGTTCGCTTGGCTAGCAAAGGGAATGTCGTTGCGTGCCGAGTAATTCTCGAGCATCACCCAGGATGGCCAAGTGGTGGTCAGACCGCATTCTGCTGCACCGGAATCGACCACCTTTTCGAGCACCTTGCCTAGCCCCTGCCATGTATCGGGCAACTCATCGATCCCGGCCTTTTCCAGAATATCCCGATTGACATAAGTAACCGGCGTAGAGGAGTTGAAAGGCATGGACAGCATGCGTCCTTCGGGATCGGTATAGTATCCCGTCACTGCTGGTAAATAGGCGTTCGGGTCAAAATCGACATTGGCATTCGCCATCAACTGGTAAACCGGCACGATGGCGCCTTTGGCACTCATCATGGTCGCAGTACCCACCTCGTAGATCTGCACGATCTCCGGCGCCTTGCCCGCTCGGAAGGCGGCGATCGCCGAGGTCATGGTTTCGGTATAGTTACCCTTGAAGACTGGACTGACGACATATTCATCCTGGCTGGCATTGAAACTGGCCGCGATCTGGTCGACCTTATCGCCCAGTGCGCCCCCCATGGCATGCCACCAGGTAATCTCGGTATTGGCCTGAGCGCTACTCGCGCAGGCTCCCAAGGCCAGCGTGATGCCAAGAGAAGAAAGCAAGAAAGCACGTTGCATGAAAAGCTCCTTGTCCAGTACAGGGGATCGACGCCACTTGCGCCAGACTAGGCCAGGAATCTTTCAATTAAATGACGTCAGATCATCGACGCCATCCCGCTAACGTGCGTGAAGCAAAAAAAAGACCCGCCAAACGGCGGGTCGGAAGAACAGCATCAGCTGTCGAGAGAGAAACGGTTGCCTGCTTGATAGCAAGTCGTCCTGATAAAGCGTTAGTGATGAAAGCGTTCGGCGGCCTTGCGCGCCAGTTCGCGAATGCTGTCCCAGTCTTCGTTCTCGACCAGATCGCTGGGCGTCAGCCATGAGCCGCCCACGCACATCACGTTGGGGAGACTGAGATAATCGTCGGCGTTTTCCACGGTGATGCCGCCGGTGGGGCAGAAACGCGCCTCCGGGATCGGGCCGCCAATGGACTTGATCGCCTTGGCACCGCCACTGGCTTCCGCCGGGAAAAACTTGAAGCGTCGATAACCGTACTGCCAGCCGGTCATCAACTCGGATACCGTGGCCACACCCGGCAGCATCGGCACGGAACTTTCCACGCCATAGCGATACAGCGCCTCGGTGGTACCGGGCGTAACCACGAAGTCCACGCCGGCCTCTTCGGCCAGCCGATACTGGGCGGGTGTCAGCACGGTGCCAGCGCCGATGCTCACACCTGGCAACGCGGCACGCATGCGCCGGATGGCATCCAACGCGCAGTCGGTGCGCAGGGTAATCTCGAGTACGTTGAGCCCGCCTTCGACCAGAGCACGCGCCATGGGCACGGCATCCTCGAGGCGATCGATCACCAGCACCGGAATCACCTCCACCTTCTGGCAGATGCTGTCGAGTTCCGTCGTGCGAGTGGAAGGAAGCTGTTTGTCGATAGTCATGGAGAGGCTCCGGGGGTTCGTAAACGCAGGGCTCAGGGCGCCCAATACGTCGCGATCGGCTGGGAGAGGAAGGCACGAATCGGCAATTGCCGAGCATCATCGCCCCCCAACGCGTTGGCCAAGACGCGACGCTTTTCCTCGCCGGTCATGTGCAGGACATGCAGATGGGCATCGGCCAGGCGCGCGGCACTCAACGTAATCCGCGCCTGCGGTACGCTGGGCGCATGCACCGCCACTGTCGCTTCGGATGTTTCAAGCGCCGTGGCCAGCTGGTCGCTGTCGGGAAACAGCGAGGCCGTGTGCCCATCGCCACCCATGCCTAAGACGACCACGCTGGCCGGCCACGGCAACGATGCGACGCGCGCCGACACCGCCTCGACGCCGGCCTCGGGGGTGTCGTCGTCGGTGGTCAGAGAATGAAAACGCGCTTCGGCAGCCGGCCCGACGAGCAACGTTTCGCGAATCAGGCGCGCATTGCTGTCGGCATCATCACTGGCTACCCAGCGCTCGTCGGCTAACGTCACGTCGATACGCGACCAAGGCAGCGCCTTGGTAGCCAGGGCGCTGAAGAATGGCTTCGGCGTGGAGCCGCCGGAAACCACCAGCAGCACCCGTTCGCGACTGGCCAAGTCAGCTTCGAGCGCCTTGGCCACGGTGTCCGCGAGGCGCTCGGCAAGATAACGACGGCCTTCATCGATGCTTGTCATAATCGGCTGCCCATCAAATCAATAGTCTTCATACCAGGAGCGACCGTCCTGAGTAATCATGGCGATCGATGCCACGGGCCCCCAGGAACCCGCCGGATAACGGCGCGGCGGCATATCCCTCGCCTCCCAGCCAGCGATCAGTTGATCTACCCACTTCCAGGCGTATTCCACCTCGTCGCGACGCACGAACAGGTATTGCTGACCTTTCATCACCTCGAGCAGCAAGCGCTCGTAGGCATCGGGAATCCGTGTCTTCGGGAAGGCGTGATTGAAATCCAGATGTAGCGGCCCAGGCCGCAGGCGCATGCCCTTGTCGAGCCCGCTGTCCTTGGTCAGTACCTGCAGCGCTATACCTTCCTCCGGCTGCAGACGTATAACCAGCTTGTTGGCTGCCAGTCCGCGCTGGTCGGGATCGAAGATATAGTGCGGCTGCTGGCGAAAGTGGATCACGATTTGCGACATCTTTTCCGGCATACGCTTGCCGGTACGCAAATAGAACGGCACCCCCGCCCAACGCCAGTTGGCAACCTCGAGCTTCATGGCCACGAAGGTCTCGGTGTGGCTCGAGGTGTTGGCGCCTTCCTCGTCGAGATAGCCCGGCACACTCTCGCCATCCACGGAGCCGCCGATATACTGGCCACGGACCACGTTGCGCGATAGCTCTTCACCTACCAAGGGCTTGAGCGCCTTGAGCACTTTGACCTTCTCGTCACGAATGGCGTCGGCGTCAAGATTCGACGGCGGATCCATGGCGATCAGGCACAGCAGCTGCAACAAGTGGTTCTGGACCATGTCACGCAACTGCCCCGCCTCGTCGAAGTACCCCCAGCGGCCTTCGATGCCCACCTTCTCGGCGACGGTGATTTCCACATGCGAAATCTGGTTCTGATTCCACTGATTGCCGAATAACGGATTGGCGAAGCGCAGCGCGATCAAGTTCTGGACCGTCTCCTTGCCCAGGTAGTGATCCATGCGATAAATGCGCGACTCGGGGAAGACATCGCCGATGGCATCGTTGATCTGAACGGAGGATTCGAGGTCGTAGCCGATGGGCTTCTCGACCACCACACGGGTCTCGTCATCGAGGCTGCCACTGGCGTGGAGATTGGCGCAGATATCGCCGTAGATGCTGGCCGGCACCGCGAGGTACACGACCATGGGGCGTTCGGTAGCGTCATGCCAATCGCGAATGGCGTCATATCCCGCGACGGTGGCAAAGTCGAGTTGCTGGTAATCGAGACGCGCCAGGAACCGCTCAAGACAGGCCTTTTCCAGCTCGTCGGACGTGAGCCGCTTGTTAAGGGCTTCCTTGACGTTAGTGCGGAAACTATCGACATCGTGTTCCTGGCGCGCCAGCCCCAGGATACGCGTGGTATCGCCAAGCAACCCTTCGCGATCGAGATGGTACAATGCCGGATACAATTTGCGCAGCGCCAAATCGCCAAGCGCCCCGAAAAGGGCCAGATCGACATCGGGCGTGATATCTCGACTCATGACGCGGCCCTCAAAAATCTGGTTAACTTACTTATAAAATAAGCCATATCAGGGCTCTTCGGCAAATTTATTATGTAAATTTACTACCATAGCAGTACACGCTTACCTCATATTCGTGAACGACTTGGCTTGGCGACCCTGCGCCACCACGCTAGGATGCCTGTCTAACACAACGTAGTTAATTGACTACCTCTCGACACTTTTGGCACACAGAGACTCTCATTACGCATGCCAGCCTTCGATCTGATCGACCGTATCCGTTCCCGTTTGGAGGAACTCAATCGTTCCGAACGCAAAGTGGCCGACGTGATTCTTCACGACCCGGCCGCCGCCACTGGCATGAGCATCGCAACGCTGGCGCAGGCGGCAGCGGTCAGCGAACCAACGGTCAATCGTTTCTGTCGCAATTTCGACGCCAAGGGCTATCCCGACTTCAAGATCAAACTGGCCCAGAGCCTAGCCGGCGGCACGCCCTATGTCAGCCGCAGCGTGGAGCGTGACGATGGTGCCGCAAGTTACGGTGACAAGATCTTCGGCGCCACCATTGCCGCTCTCGATGATGCCCGCCGCGCGCTCGACGCACAGCGCGTCGAGCGCGCCGTCGATTATCTGATCCAGGCCAAGCAGATCAGCTTCTTCGGCCTCGGCGCCTCGGGACCCGTGGCCCAGGACGCGCAACACAAGTTCTTTCGCTTCAACCTGCCCGTCACCGCCTATGAAGACGTGCTGATGCAACGCATGGTCGCCGCCGCCACGCATACCGGCGATGTCATCGTCATCGTCTCCTACACCGGCCGTACCCGCGAGCTGGTAGAGATCGCCCGTGTAGCGCGTGACAATGGCGCCATCGTACTCGGCATCACCGCGCCCGACTCGCCACTCGCCCACGAGTGCACCGAAACCCTCGAGGTCATTACCCCGGAAGACACCGATGTCTACATGCCGATGACCTCGCGCATGATTCATCTGGCCTTGATCGACGTGCTGGCGACGGGCGTCACGCTGCGTCGCGGCGAAGACTTCCTGCCGCACCTCAAGAAGATAAAGGACAGTCTGCAAGCCACTCGATTTCCGCTCCACGACGAGTGAACGTCGTGGAGCGCGCTTGCCGCCACACCGTACACAGTCACGACAATGAGCGTTTCACCACGCTCATTGAGGCGTTTTTAGTAACACCGCCTTTCTCCCAAGGAGTATGCCCATGCGCTGGCTCGTCGCCTGCCTATTGATTCTCGTCAGTACCGCCGCCACGGCGGAAACGTTTCGTTTCACGGCCATCCCCGACGAAGACCAGTCACGGCTCGAGGAGCGCTTCGACAAGGTCGCTCGTTACCTCGAGGACCAACTGGGCGTGGCGGTCGAGTACGTGCCAGTCAAATCCTATAGCGCCGCCGTCTCGGCCTTCCGCAACGACCAGGTGCAACTGGCCTGGTTCGGCGGCCTGACAGGTGTTCAGGCACGCCGCTTGGTACCCGACTCCCGCGCCATCGCCCAGGGCAAGGAGGACGCCGAATTCCGTACCTACTTCATCGCCAACCATGACAGCGATGTCGACACTCAGGGCGATGATCTGCCCAAAAACGTGCAAGGCAAGGCGTTCACCTTCGGCGCCAAGACCTCCACCTCCGGTCGCCTGATGCCGGAATATTACATTCGCAAACAGTTCGGGGCCCCACCCAAGTCGCTGTTCTCGCGTGTCGGATTTTCCGGCGACCATACGCGTACCATCGCCCTGATCGAAGCTGGCACCTACGACATCGGCGCCGTCAACTTCAAGGTCTGGGACGCCGCCGTCGCCGATGGACGCGTGGATACCGACAAGGTCGACGTGATCTGGAAGACGCCGACCTACCCCGACTATCAATGGACCGTGCGTGGCGATGTCGATGACCGCTATGGTGACGGCTTTACCGATAAGGTGCGTCAGGCACTGCTCGATATGCACGACCCCGAGCTGCTCAAGAGCTTCCCTCGTCAGGGCTTCATCCCCGCCGATAACGACGACTATCAACCTATCGAAGACGTCGGCGAGAAACTGGGCCTGCTGCGTTGAGTGTGGAGGAACTCGTTCGCTTCGATGGCGAGGCGCTGGGTCATGCACGCCATACCGTCCTCGCCGATCTCACGTTGAGGCTTAGGGCCGGCCAGCGCGTGGCCCTGCTCGGCCCAAGCGGGGTGGGCAAATCGACCCTGCTGGCCGGCTTGCGCCAGCGCCTCGGGCATCGTGCGGCCTGGTGTCCGCAAGAGCACGGTCTGGTACCGCCGTTGTCGGTCTATCACAACGTCTACATGGGCCGCCTGGAGCGCCACTCCGCATTCGCCAACCTCATGAACCTGATCCGCCCGCGACGCGACGCCTGGCACGACATCCAGGCACTATGCGCAGAGCTGGGCCTCGAAAAACTGCTCAAACGTCCCGTGGCGCAACTCTCCGGGGGTCAGCGCCAGCGTGTGGCCATCGCCAGGGCGCTCTATCAGGCGCGTGAGGTATTTCTCGGCGACGAGCCGGTCGCCAGCATCGACCCGCACCAGGCACGTCGTCTGCTGCAGATGGTTCAGCACCGGCACGCGACCTGCGTGATCGCACTGCATCAGCGCGAACTCGCGTTGACGCATTTCGATCGCGTATGGGGCCTGCGCGACGGCCAACTGATACTCGATGCGCCGGCGCGCGAGTTGACGCTCGACGATCTCGACACGCTCTATCCTGACGCCCACTCGTCTGATGTCCCACCGGAGCCGGCATGAGTGCCGAACGTGCACCAGGACTACTCGCCGGGGACTCCCTCAATCTACGCCTCGCCCGGCGCTCGTTAGGGCTGATTGCGCTGTGTCTGGTATTGCTGCCTTTCGCCGATCTCGCGATCACCACCCACGATCCTTGGGCCGAGCTGGGACGCATGCTATCGGGCCTACTGCATCCCGACATCCTGGCGACCGAGTCACTGCCCCATGCCATCGCCCTGACCATCGGCTTTGCGCTGTGGGGGACGTTGCTCGGCGTGATACTGGGCTTCCCGTTGGCCTTGCTCTTCCCGCGCTCGCGCCTGCTACGTGGTAGTTGCGCATTCGTGCGCGCCATCCACGAGCTGTTCTGGGCGCTACTCCTGCTGCAGGTCTTCGGTCTGTCGGCCGTCACCGCCATCGCCGCCTTGACGATTCCCTACGCCGGCATCTTCGCCAAGGTCTACGCCGAGATCCTCGAACTCACGCCGCGTGCGCCGGTCAACGCTCTCCCCGAAGGCGTGGGCCGTCTTTCGCGCTTCGTGTATGCCGAGCTGCCCATGGTCTGGGCGAGACTCTCGGGCTATACCCGCTACCGCTTCGAATGCGCCATGCGCTCGAGCGTGCTGCTGGGATTCGTAGGCCTGCCGACACTAGGTTTTCATCTGGAAAGCGCCTTCCGCGAAGGGCGCTATTCCGAAGCCGGTGCCCTGCTGTGGGTGTTCTATCTCATGATCGCCTCGCTGCATCTGTGGGGGCACCGCCGCTTGCTGCCCTGGATCGCGCTGGGGAGTCTGTTTCTACTCGGCCCCTGGCCGGATATCGACGGCGCACTGCTGTGGCGATTCGTAAGTGTCGATCTATGGCCGAAACCTCTACTCGAAGGGAACTGGAACGAACTCTGGCAGTGGTTCGGCGACATCCCCGACCTCTTGCCCGCCATCGGCAATACCTTGCTACTGGGACTGATGGGCACCGTCGGCAGTCTGATGGTGGCCTTGCTGCTATGGCCATTGGCCAGCCGCCATTTCGGCAATCGCCCGACCCGCATGGCAGGCAAAGGCGTCTTGATCTTGATGCGCTCCACGCCGGAATTGATGCTAGCTTTCATCTTCCTGTTGATGCTCGGCCCCTCGATGCTGCCCGCCTGGCTGGCGTTGTCGTTACACAACGGTGCACTGATCGCCTTTTTAGTGGCGCGGCATGCCGATGCCATCGTGCCGGGTAATCACGCACTGCCGGCATCTGCACGTTATGCCTACGAATTGCTGCCGCGCCTCTATAGCGGCTTGCTGGCGCTATTGTTCTACCGCGCCGAGACGATCATTCGCGAAACCGCGCTGCTGGGCATGCTCGGCATCGCCACGTTGGGCTTTCACATCGACTCCAGCTTTGCCTATATGATGTTCGATCAGGCATTCTTCCTGCTGCTGATCACCGCCGGCCTGAACATCGCCGTCGACGCCCTGGCACGCCGCTACCGCCCGCGCGAAATCGCCAACACCCCAGGCCATCGCGACCATCCCACGGGAGAAGCCGCATGCTGATCACGACACTGCTGTTCGTCATCACCGCCGTGGCGGAAATCGTCGGCTGCTACCTGCCCTGGCTGTGGCTTCGCCAACAAGGCTCACCCTGGCTACTGATCCCGGCGGCCGCCAGCCTGGCGCTATTTGCCTGGCTCTTGACGCTGCACCCCGCCGCCAGCGGCCGTATCTATGCCGCTTATGGCGGCGTTTACGTCGTCTGCGCCCTAGGCTGGCTGTGGGCAGTCGATGGCGAACCGCTGCGACTCACCGATTGGATCGGCGCCGGTCTCGCGCTTGCCGGGATGGGCGTGATCGCCAGCGGATGGCGATAAGAAGACACCATCGCTGCCGAACGCAAGGGTGGGCGCCAACGCTCCCCCCATGCCTCGTAACGATCACCCAGTATATAGCCAGTCGCTTGCGCCACCCCGCAAGCATTGCCTACGCCTTTCGCCGCCATGGCTGACAGCCAGTTACACAGCACTGACATAGTCTGATACCTGACAGCACATACGTTCACGCGCGTTGCACATCAGCGCCAAGCGACGTTTCCCTGCGCCCGCACATGCGGGTTTGGCCTCTGGCCGGACCGCCCTCCGGGCGGTCATTTTTTGTGATCTCCCATCGCCCCCAAGTTCCCATGTCGGCGCCCCGAGACAGTAGCCATCATGCCACGACTCGGGTAGGGTAAACGTCCGTATACGTTGTCACTCACTCCACGGATCGAGCCCGCGGCATTCGCCGACGAAAGGGAAGATGTCTGCATGACGACACCGGCCATGATGTACGTGCATGACTGGCGCGCCTGGCAGCCCGGACGCCGCGATACGTCGCAGTCCCGCCTCAGCGTCGCGGAAAAACCCGCTGGCGGCCATGTGCCCGCCATGTTGCGACGCCGCTTGACCGGCATCGGTCGCGCACTCTGCGACATGCTGGCCGAGCTCGATGTCGACGCCGACTGCCCCCTACTGTATGCCTCTCGCCACGGCGATGGCGAACGCACCCTGGAAATGCTCAATACCCTGGCCGAGGAAGCGCCATTGTCGCCGGCACGCTTCGGTCTCTCGGTGCATAACGCCATCCCCGGCGTGTATTCGATCGGGCGCGGCAACCGCCGCACCCAGCAAGCGATCGCCGCCTCGGGCGACGAATTCGCCGCGCTGCTCGTCGAAGCCCGGGGGTACCTGGCCCAGGGCGAGCCGGCAGTGATCGTCGCCTTCGCCGAGCAAGCGATCCCCGCGCGCTTCGCCGCGCACTTCACGACCCCGGTCGACACCGCCGCCGTGGCACTACGCGTGTCGTTGACGCCCACGGATGACGCCTGGGCGCTCATCCCACGCTCACTGGCGAGCGACGACACCACCGAGGGCAGCCCACAGCCCAGCGATCTCATCGACTGGCTATGCGGTACACGCGACGAACTCCATTGTCACCGGCCGCGCCAGGCATGGTCGTTGGTTCGCGCCGACTAAGCGTAACGCATGGACGAGATCGTCCCATGCCCATCGACGCCCTGCCCTATACCCGCTTACACCCTGTATCATAGGCCAGCCGGTAAAGTGCGCCCCGCCGTCGGCAACGTTTACGCACACGACATACGCCTTATGCTGCATCGACGAGAATGGAGTCGCCCATGACGAGCGAATTGGAACAAGAGCTCAAGCATCTCATCATCGATACCCTCGAGCTCGAGGACGTCACACCGGAAGATATCGATCCCGACGAGCCGCTGTTCGTCGAAGGCCTCGGCCTGGACTCCATCGACGCCCTGGAACTGGGGCTCGCCTTGCAGAAGCGCTACGGCATCAAGCTGGAAGCCGATAGTGATGAAACACGCCACCACTTCCGCAACCTGCGCACGCTCGCCGCGCTGGTTGAGGAGCGTCGCACCGCGTAGGGCCCAGCATGAATTCCCGGACCTCGTCGTCGGCCGCACCACGCTCGGCCCTGTGCAACCTATTACTAGGCATTCTGGCATTGGGATGGCCGCTGGCCGTGCATGCCTTGCTGCCACGCCTGGGCGCCTGGCCACTTCTGATCGCCCTCGTCGCGCTGGCTTGGTGGCGGCTGCCGACCGCGCGCCGAAGCTGGGGCTGGGGATTGCTTATCGTCGGCGGGGCCATACTCGCTGCCGGCCACGCCGAACTCGGCGTGCGCGCCTGGCCGGTGCTTCTCAATACCGCCATGCTGGCCGCCTTCGCTTACAGCCTGATACGCCCGCCTAGCGCAATCGAACGCCTCGCACGTCGCCGCGAACCCAACCTCGGACCACGCGGCGTTCGCTATACGCGTCGCGTCACACAGGCCTGGTGCGTATTCTTCGCCATCAATGGCAGCATTGCGCTATGGACCGCACTCTACGCTGACCTGGCCACGTGGACGCTCTACAACGGGGGCATCGTCTATGCCCTATTGGCCACGATGTTCGGTGGCGAATGGTTGATCCGCCGCCAGGTGAGGAAAACGCCCGATGACGAATGACGCGGCGCACGGCCCGCTGCTGGCCGCCCCGTGGCGCGAACGCGACCCTGCACGCGCCGTGGCCTGGCAAACCGACGCTCACGCCGAGACGCTCTGGCAAACGCTGGAGACATTCCAGTCCGACGTCGGCGCCTGGCAGGCGGCGCTGGACGCGCATGCGGAATCTCCCTGTCGCTGGATGCTGAGTATACACGACCCTTACCGATTCGGTTGTGCGTTGATCGCCGCCTGGGAACGTGGCGATCATGTCATCCTGCCGGCCGACACGCGCCCCGCCACACTCGAGGCCCTCGATGCCCTGGGTGCCGCACGCCTGGGAGACATGCCCGGCGGCCTAACACCGAGCACTCCACAAACGCCGCGCTGGGGTACGCTCGAGGCAGAACGTGTCGCCGTCACGCTTTATACCTCCGGCTCCACCGGCGAACCCCAGCGCCTCGACAAGAACTTCGCCCAGCTCGATGCGGAGCTTGGCATGCATGCCGCGCTATGGCCGCTCGATGCACGCCTGACCCTGAGCCAGGTGAGTCATCAGCATATCTACGGCCTGTTGTTCAGCGTGCTGCGCCCACTATGTGAGCGTGCGCCGTTCGCTGCCGAGATGTGCCGCTACCCGGAAACCTTACATCTGTGGTTGGCGCGCTGGCAGGCGCAAACTCGGCGCGAGGCGGTGCTGATCAGCGCCCCGCCGACTCTCGAGCGGCTCCCGGAGACACTCGACTGGCCGGCAGTCGACGGCGTCCTCGCCCGCGTTTACTCCTCCGGTGCCCCCTTGCCGCGCGACGCCGCCGCGCATGCCCAACGCCTTTTCGGTACCGAGGTCCGCGAAGTCTATGGCAGCTCCGAAACCGGCGGCATCGCCTGGCGCGTTCAATCCCGGGATACCGGATGGACCGCCTTCCCCGGCGTCGAGGTACACAACGATGTCGAGCATCAACTATGGCTGCGCGCGCCCTGGTTGAGCACACCCGCCACCTGGACGCCTCAGGCCGACCGCGTGGTCGTCGAAGGCACCCGCTTTCGGCTACTCGGCCGAAGCGACCGTATCGCCAAGGTCGGTAGCAAGCGTGTCTCGCTCACCGCTTTTGACCGCGCCCTCGGTGATTTGCCGGACGTGCGCCGTGCCCATTGCGTTCCCTTGCCGAAACGCGATGGCCGCCTGGGCGCCATCGTCGAACTCGTCCCCGAGGCCGTGCCGCACGATCACAACGCACGACGCCGACTTATCCAGACGCTGCGCGCCGCTTTAACGCCACGCTTCGAAAACGCCGTGCTGCCACGCTACTGGCGATTCGTCGAGGCCTGGCCCCGCGACGCCCAGGGCAAGCTCGGCGCGACGTGCTTGTCACGCCTTTTCGCGGATCTCGACGATCCCCGAGTGCCTCGCTGGCTGGGCGAAACGCTGGATGGCCCGCAAAGCGCGCGCCTGACCCTCGAAGTGCCTGAACGTCTCGCCTATGTCGAGGGCCATTTCGCGACGCAGCCGGTGGTGCCGGGTATCGTCATGGTCCGTTGGGCACTCCAAGCCGCACGCGAAAGCCTCGGCCTGCACGGCGTATGCCGCGATATGGTACGTATCAAGTTTCCCCTGCTGCTTCTACCGGGGGAACGCGTCACCCTGATGCTCGACGCCACGCATGACAGATCGCATGCAACGGCTCACGACAATGCTCATCACCACGCTCATAACGACATCCACAACAACGCTCATAACAACGACATGACGACCCGACTACGCTTCACGTTCACCAGCCAGCGCGGTACTCACGGGACCGGCACGCTGACACTGACGCGACCGGAGGACGCGTGCCATGCGTGACGATGCCCGCGTCTGTATCATCATTCCGGTCTATAACCACGCCGACGCAGTGGGACGCACCTGTCAGGCGCTACGCCGTCTGGAGGTTCCCCTTTTATTGATCGACGACGGTTGCGAGCTTGCCTGTGCCGCCGTTCTCGAGCGCCTCGCCGGCGCGCCCCAAACACATCTGCTCAAGCTGCCGCAGAACCAAGGCAAGGGCGCAGCAGTCAAGGCCGGCTTGCGCGAGGCACAGCGGCTGGGCTTCACGCATGCCCTGCAAGTCGACGCCGACGGCCAGCACGACGCCGACGACCTGCCACCGTTTCTCGCCGACCTCGATGCCGACGACATGACGCTGCGCATCGGCTACCCGCGTTTCGACGCCAGCGTGCCTCGTCATCGCTACTACGCCCGTTACCTCACTCATTCGCTAGTGTGGTTGAACACTCTTTCCTTCGCGCTGCGCGACACCATGTGCGGCGTCAAGCTGTATCCGGTAGCGGCGACCAATCACCTGGTCGAACGGCATTCCTGCGGAGACCGCATGCAGTTCGACACCGAACTGCCCGTGCGCTGGATATGGGACGCGCGCCCGGTCGAGAATCTGCCCGTGCGGGTGAGTTACCCCCTCGATGGCGTCTCGCATTTCGCCATGTGGCGCGATAATCGCCAACTCACCGCCATGCATTTACGCTTGCTCGCCGGTATGCTGCGGCGGCTGCCACGCCTGCTAGGCCGCCATGCTCGAATGACAAGGAGTACCGGATGACCCCCAGCGACGACGACACGCAGCGCGATGCACGACACTGGTCGCGCGTTCAGGAGTCCGGCACGTTGGCCGGCATGCGCCTGATGATCTGGATTCGCCGCCACCTGGGACGCTGGCCGTTTCGGCTCATGCTGGTACCGGTCATTCTTTACTACTATGCGATACGCCACATTCCCCGCCAGGCGTCGCAGGACTATCTCAAGCGCATCTGGCCGCTGTATGCCGGGCGTAAGCCGCGCTGCGTGCACTGGCTGAGCCTGCGTCATTTTCTGGTCTTCGGCGGCATGCTGATGGACAAGATCGATGCCTGGAGCGGGCGTACCCTGGAAGCGCGCGTCGATGGCGCGGATCGTGCCCGCCTCGACGCCGCCATCCGCAGCGGACGCGGCGGCCTGGTGCTGGTCTCGCACGTCGGCAACCTGGAAATCTGCAGCGCCATGCAGGAACGTCGCGACGACTTCCACGTCGTGCAGATCATGCACACCCGCAACGCCAGCAAGTTCAACGAGCTGCTGGCCCGCAGCGACCTGCGCCGCGCACCGGAGATCATCGAAGTCAGCGAGATCACCCCGGCCACCGCCATGCTGCTCGCCGAGCGCATCCAACAAGGGCGCTTTGTGATGATTGCCGCCGACCGTGTGCCGATCAACGACGACGGCCGCACCCAGACGCTCGACTTCCTGGGCGCGCCAGCGGCCTTTCCCGAAGGCCCGTTCCATCTGGCCACCCTGTTGCGCTGTCCGCTCTACACGGTGGCCTGCCTGCGTGACGCCGAAGGCTACCGGGTGGAATTCAGCGACTTCGACGACACCACCCACGTCAAACGCGTCGAACGCGATGCTTGGCGCGAACAAGCCATGCGCCGTTACGTACAATGGCTGACCGATCAATGCCAGCGCCAACCTCTGCAATGGTTCAACTTCTTCCCCTTCTGGGGTTCTTCGACAACGCACACACGCGACGACGGCTGAGTCTCGCCGTCGCGTGCCATATCGACACGGGAGAAAGCACATGATGCGCCGCTTGATCGCCTACGCATGCCTGGGGCTCGTCGGGCTACCGCTCGCCGCACACGCTTTTGACCGCCAGGCGCTCCAGGCGCGGCTCGAGCAAACCCCGGCGCTGGAAGGCCACTTCACGCAGACGCGTTGGCTCGCCGATGTCGATACCGAACTCGAAAGCCAGGGACGCTTCGCCTATGTCCGCGACGAGAAGGTCGTCTGGCAGTTGGAAACGCCCGTGGAAGACACGCTGGTGCTCACGCCGGCCGATGCCGATGACGCCGCGCAATCGGAAAGCGCCCGTCAGGCCGGTCGCGAGCAGATCGCCGCGCTATTGTTACGCCTGCTCGGCGGCGACTGGTCGGCGCTGGATTCACGCTTTACCCAGGTACTCGAGGGCAACGCCGACGACTGGCGGATCAGGCTCACCCCGCGCGACTCGGCCCTGGCCAAGCGCATCGGCGAGATTCGTCTGGCCGGCGGCCGCTACGTCGAGCACCTGGAGATGCACATCGCCGATGGCGACCGCCTGAGCGTCGACTTCAGCGACCAGACGCCGCTGACGCCCGAAGCGATCGACGCCCTTCCCGACGCCGATACCCGCTGACCGGATCGCCAGGACTTCCCATGTCGCCTCTGCCCACCGCCACGCGCGCGCCCCGTTATCTCGCCTGGGCCTGGCTAGCCGCCCATCTACTATGTCTGGTGGCACTCGGCTGGCTGCTGCGCGACGGCCTGCCTGCAGACACCCGGCTGACCGCCATGCTGCCGGAGGACCGTCAAGCCCCTCTGGTGGAGCGTGCCAGTGACAAGCTGGGCACGAGTTTCGAGGACCGCTTCGTACTCCTGGTGCATGCCGACGATCTATCGAGCGTCACGCCCGCGCTGGCCGAGGTGCTCGCCGAGCCCACCGAGGACGATGGCGCTGCGCCGGTGATCGACACCCTGACCTGGCGCGACACCGATCTACTCGACGACGATCCTCAGGCGGCACTCGATACCTATCGCTATCGCCTACTGAGCCCCGAGATACGCCAGGCCATCGATGCCGACGGCGGTGACTCACTGGTCGAACCCGCACTGAAGACGCTGTTCTCACCCGACGCGCGCCCGGATCCGCTACGCGACCCGTTCGGACTGCTCGATGCCTGGCTCGAGGAGCGCACCACGAGTCGCGTCACCCCGCGCGACGGCCGTCTGAGCATCGATATCGACGGCCAGCGTTTCGATCTGCTGATCGGCGAGCTCGCCGCCTCACCCTACGCGCCGGACGCTCAGCAGCGCCTGACGACGGCATTGGCGGATTTTCAGGCCAATCACCCCGAAGCGACACTGCTACGCTCGGGACTGATCTTTCATGCCGCTGCCGGCGCCGAGCAAGCCAAGCACGAGATCTCGACCATCGGCCTGGGCGCATTGCTCGGCCTGATTGCGGTGCTGCTGATCGTCTTTCGCTCGCCGCGCGTTCTGCTTGCGCTACTGTTGCCGCTAGGCAGCGGCCTGCTGATGGCGCTGACCCTGACGTTGGCATTGTTCGGCAGCCTGCACTTGCTGACGCTGGCCTTCGGCGCCAGCCTTATCGGCATCGCCATCGATTACGCCCTGCACCTGCAGAGTCATCGGGCCATCGCTGGCCGCGCCTTTCGCCTCCGCGTCCTACTCCCCGGACTCGCACTGGGCTTGGCATCGAGCCTGGTCGCGTACCTCGCCCAGACCCTCACACCGCTGCCGGGCCTGCGCCAGATGGCGGTTTTCGCCGCACTGGGGCTACTGGGCGCCTGGCTCTCGGTAGTGCTATGGCTGCCTCGCTTGCGTCTACCCGTCTCGCCGGCCACCGCGCGCCTGGCGACACGCTGGGAGCACCTCACTCGCTCGCCGTGGCACCTCAAGCCCGGCATCGTCGGCGTGGCGGCAGTCATACTGGTGACGGTCTGTGTCTGGCGCCTGCATAGCGATGACAGCCTGCGACTGCTCAGTTCATCGCCCGATGCCTTGCTCGAGCAGGAGCGCATCGTGCAACAGCATTTAGGCAACGATACCGGCACGCACTATTTACTGGTGCGCGGCGACGACGAGGCCGCACTACTCGGACGACTGGACGCCCTGCACGCGCCGCTGGACAAGCTGCAACGCCAGGGCGTGATCAGCGGACACGTCGATCTTGCCGACAGCGTGCCGCCACCCGAGCGGCAAAACGCCGACCTGGCCCGTGTCGAACGGCTTTATCAGGCCCCACTCGCGAACCTGTTTGAACGCGCGAACCTGCCGGATACACTGGCCGAGCGGGCACGCGCGCGCCTCGAGGAGAGCCCGGTGCTGGATGTCGCCACCTGGCTCGACTCGCCGCTCGGGGAGACGCAACGCCGCCTGTGGCTGGGCAAAACCAACGACGGTGACATCGCCGCCAGCGTGGCGCTTCAGGGCGTCGCGGACGGCGACGGCGAGGCGCCCTTGCGGCAACTCGCCGCCGACACGCCCGGCGTCACCTATGTCGATCGCATCGAGCGCCTGTCCGGGCTGCTCGGCGAGCTGCGCACGCATATCGCCGAATGGCTGGCCTTGGGTCTCATCTTGCTGGGCGCGGGGCTGACCCTGCGCTATCGTCGTCGTACCTGGCGAGCGCTGTTGCCCCCGCTGGGCGCTACGCTGATCGTATTGACGAGCTTCGCGGTGGCCGGCATCCCACTCAACGTCTTCAGTCAGTTGGGGCTGTTGCTGGTCTTGGGCATCGGCCTCGACGCAGGTATCTTCAATGCCGAGCATCCCCGCCAGGCCGCCGCCTGGTTGGCCATCAGCCTGTCCACGCTGACCAGTCTGCTGGCCTTCGGGCTGCTCGCTTTCAGTGCCACCCCGGCACTTCACTATCTCGGCCTGACCTGCCTGATCGGTCTGGCCGCGGTGTGGGGGCTGGTCTACTTGCTCAGGCCCGGGCCACGAGGAGACGCAGGATGAACATGCACACCGACGCATCCCCGCAAGCCACCGACTGCGACGTCGCCATCATCGGTGCCGGGCCCTCCGGAGCGGCGGCCGCCGCGCGCCTGAGCCGTCTCGGATGGCGTGTGCATGTCATCGAACGCAGCCATTTCCCGCGCTTTGCCATCGGCGAAAGTCTGCTGCCACAGAGCATGGCCTATCTCGAGGCAGCCGGCTTGCTGGAAACGGTCCAGGCCGCCGGTTATCAGCCCAAGAACGGCGCCGCCTTCACGCGCCACTCGCGGACCACCGCTATCGACTTCCGCGACAAATCCACCCCCGGCTGGGGCACCACCTATCAGGTCCCGCGTGCCGACTTCGACCAGCGCCTGATCCACGCCGCCGAGGCCCAGGGCGCGACGCTCGAGTTTGGTACCACGGTCACTGCCTTCGACGCCGACGCCTCACGTCCCACACTGCAACTCGAGGACGAACAGGGTACGACGCGCCACTTGAGCGCGCGTTTCGTGCTCGATGCCAGCGGCTATGGCCGGGTACTAGCACGTCTGGAAGCACTCGAACGCGATCCGCGCGCTGAGCCGCGCATGGCGATCTTCAGCCATGTCGAAGATGGTATCGAGGACGCCGATTACGACCGCGAGAAGATCCTGATCGGCGTGCATCCAGAGGACGCCGGCATCTGGTACTGGCTGATCCCCTTCGCCGATGGACGCGCCTCGGTGGGCGTCGTCGGTGATATCGAGACCCTCGCCGCGCATGGCGACAACCCCGAGGCGCGCTGGCAAGCCTTGATCGACCGTGAGCCCCGCTTTCGCCAACTCCTGCATCAGGCGCGGCGCGTGCGCGAGGTCAACGAGATACGCGGCTACGCGGCCAGCGTCACGCGCCTGCACGGCCCCGGTTACGTACTGCTCGGCAACGCCGGAGAATTTCTCGACCCGGTGTTTTCCTCCGGCGTCACCATTGCCCTGCACTCGGCGCACCTGGCCGCGCCCCTGGTCGACCGCCAGCTACGCGGCGAGGCAATCGACTGGCACGCCGACTTCGAGGCGCCGCTGCGCGCCGGTGTGGAAACCTTCCGCGCCTTCGTCGAGGCGTGGTACGCCGGTACGCTACAGACCATCGTCTTTCACGAAGCGCCCCCGCCGCGCTTCAAACGCTGGATCAGCGGCGTGCTCGCCGGTTACGCCTGGGACCGCGACAATCCTTTCGTCACCGCTTCACGACGCCGCCTGGCGACGCTTGCCGAGGTCTGCGCACAACGCGACGAGGTACGCTCATGAGCCTGCCACGACTCCCCCTGGCGCTCGCGCTGTGTGGTCTGATGCTGCTCGGTGGCTGTTCGCTGACACCACCCATCGCGCCCCATCCCGCACTGGATCAGACCGAACGCTCGGAGACACTCACCCGGCGCCTGACCTTCATCCCGGACGACAAGGACGACAGCACACAGACGCTGATCGCCGTGCTGCGCTTGGCCTCGGATGAATTGCGCGTGGTGCTGACCACGCCCTACGGACAGCGCCTGACGACACTGGTGCGCGACGCGTCGGGCAGCCGCTTCGAGCAGGGCGACGCGCCGCGCGAGGAGGCCCTGCCGTTTTCGCCGGACTGGCTGGCGACGCGACTGGAATGGTCACTGTGGCCCCGTGCGGCGCTCGAGGAAGCCTTCTCCGATAGCCAATGGACGCTCGACGAGGATCGCCAACAGCGCCTGATCGTCTATCGTGGCGAGCGGGTCGCGCGCATCACGCCCCCCCCGTCGCAACGCGATATCAACAGTGACAGCGACGTAGTGCTGGAAGATTTTCAAGGCGACTATCGACTGCGCATCGCGCCGCTCGATTCGTCCACCGACCACGAGGCCTCGCGATGAGCCTATCCGCCAACCGCCAACCCTGTCGTCTATCGCGTCCCGGCGTGGTGTGTAGCCTCGGCGACGACCTGGAGACCATCGCCTCTGCCTTGTTCAACGGGCAACGCGGGCTGACATCCAGCGCTGCCTTCACTCCCGAGCGCGAGCTATCGTTGGGCATGATCACCTGCGCGCTTCCCGACTGGGACGACTGGCCACCCGAGCAGCGCAGCCGCAACAACCGCTTGTTGGCACTCGCCATGCAACGCTTGCATGACACGCTCGACACCTTGCGTGAGTCGGTGGCGCCCGAACGCATCGGTGTGGTCATCGGCACCAGTACCTCGGGCATCGGCGAGACCGAACGCGCCGTGGCCGAGGCAGGCCGCGAGGGGCCGTTACCCGAGACGTTCCGCTATGCCAATCAGGAACTCGGTGCGCCGGCACACTTCGTCGCCCAGCGCATTGGCGCCCAGGGGCCGGTATATGCGCTTTCCACGGCGTGCAGCTCCAGCGCACGGGCCCTGGCCAGTGCGCGACGCCTGCTGGCCAGCGGGACGTGTGATGCGGTCATCGCGGGAGGCGCGGATAGCCTCTGCCGTTTGACCGTCAACGGCTTCGCCAGCCTGGAAGCGATCAGCGAGCAGCCTTGTCTGCCGTTCTCCGCGCAGCGCGACGGCATCAATATCGGCGAGGCGGCGGCGCTATTCGTGGTCACCCCGGAAGCCGGCGGCATTCAGCTCAGCGGCACGGGGGAGTCCAGCGACGCCTATCACGTCTCCGCGCCACGTCCGGATGGTAGCGGCGCGCACGAGGCGATGCGCCAAGCCCTGGCAATGGGCGGCTACGCGCCCGAGGCAGTGGACTACCTCAACCTGCACGGCACCGGCACGCCCCACAACGACAGCATGGAAGCCAAGGCGGTCGCGGCGCTCTTTGCCACCTCGCCGCCGTGCAGCTCGACCAAGGCCCTGACCGGCCATACCCTGGGCGCCGCCGGGGCGCTGGAAGCCGCGTTCTGCTGGTTGGCGCTCGACCGCGGACGCCTGCCGGTGCATGTCTTCGACGCCATGCCCGATCCCGAGTTGCCGCCACTCGACTATGTCATGCCTGCGGTCACGCCCGAGCACACACCGCGTCCGATCAAGCATGCGCTGAGCAACTCCTTCGCCTTCGGCGGTAATAACGCCGTGCTGCTGATGACACGTGAGGAGGCATGACATGCACCTTCAGCTTCCCTGTGAGGTAAGGCCGTTCGTCCCTCATGACGGCGCGATGTGTCTGCTCGACACGCTGCTGGATTACGATGCCGAAGGCGCCACCATCGAGATCACGCCCGGGGACAGCGATCTTTTCGTCGAGGACGGCGCGATTCCCGCATGGGTCGGCCTCGAATGGATGGCCCAGGGCGTCGCCGCCTGGGCCGGGGTCTGGGCGCATATCGATGGCGCACCGCCACCGCCCGGTTTCTTGATTGCCAGCCGGCGCTATCATGCCCATGTGGATAACTTTTCCCTCGGCGAGCCGGTGCATGTCCAGGTGACACGGGAATTCGTCGCCGACAACGGCGTGCGTGCCTTCGCCGGCACTCTCTCGACGGCAGGGGGCCAGCGCCTGGCCGAGGGACGCCTGAGCATCTTCCAGCCGACGCCGGACACTTCTTCTTCCCCTGCAGAAAGGCAAAACGCTCGATGACCGACACCATCCTGGTGACCGGTGCCAGCCGTGGCATCGGTCGCGCCACCGCCCTGCGCCTCGCGCACGACGGCTTCGATATCGTCCTTCATTACCGCTCGCGCGAGCAGGACGCCGAGCGCGTCGCCGAGGAAATTCGCGCGCTGGGCCGCGAGGCGCGCCTCGTGTGTTTCGACGTGGCCGACCGCGATCAGGCACGCGCTCTCCTCGAAGCGGACATCGAGGCCCACGGCACGTATTTCGGCGTGGTCTGCAACGCCGGCATCACCGCCGACAACCCGTTCCCTGCACTTACCGGAGACGATTGGGACAGTGTGGTACATACCAATCTCGACGGTTTCTACAACGTGCTGCATCCGCTGGTCATGCCGATGATCCAGCGCCGCAAGCCGGGACGCATCGTTACCATCGCCTCGATGTCGGGACTCATCGGCAATCGCGGCCAAGTCAATTATAGCGCCGCCAAGGCGGGGATCATTGGCGCCACCAAGGCACTGGCCATCGAACTGGCCAAGCGACATATCACCGTCAACTGCGTCGCCCCTGGGTGGATCGACACCGATATGACACATCACCTATCCCAGGAAGAAGTGCTCAAGCTGATCCCCATGCGACGCACCGGCCAGGTCGAAGACATTGCCGGCGCGGTGAGCTTTCTATGCTCAAAGGATGCGGCTTATATGACGCGTCAGGTGTTGCCGGTGAATGGCGGCATGTGCTGAGAGGCTATTTTGTAAACACCCTCTGGGGAGGAGGTCACTTGCCACCATCAAGCTTGGCGCGACGAAGCCGATAATGAGGCATACGCTTGAGGCAATGGATACGAATCGATGAAACGCTTGACTCTGATGATTGCCATACTCCTCGCCATCGCCCTGCTGGGGGGTGTGCTGCTGTCGGCTACCGACCTCGCCTGGCCGCTTCCGCCCTCGGCGCTGATTCCCCTGGGTGCGTTCGTGCTTGCGCTGGGTGCGCTGGCGATTTTGGCCCTGCTGGGCATGGCGCTGTGGCAGCAGCTTTCCCAGCAGCAGCGTGCCCTGCACGATAGCCTCGAAGCCTTGTCTCACCATGGGCGTACGCAGACCACGGCATTACTGGCCGAGCATTTCATGCAACATGCCGAACGCTTGCTGGAAAAAGAGGGACTGGATCCCAACAAGCGCAACGTGCTGCGCTGCCTGTCCATCGATGCCCTGCGCGGCAATAGCGGGCGCGGCGATCCCAACTATGCGCGTCTGGCACGACTCTTCGAGTGGTTCAACGGCGAGGCACACGCTACCGGCGACAATGCCGAGCGGCAGCGTCTGCTGGTACCGGTGCTGATGCAGTATGCAGAGATCGCCGTTCAGCTATGCCGTGTCGGCGAAAGCGAGCCGGAACGCGTGGGAGAGTTTCTTAGTCACCAGCCGCCGGCGGCAACCCAGCACGAGGAAGAAGAGGCGTCGTCGACGTGACCGACGCCTTATATCCTGTGGCTCATTGGCCCTTGTATGGCGGCGCTTAGCGCAACAGCAGCAACGGTACCTGGGCGCGGCGAATCATCGCCGTGGTGGTGCTGCCCACCAGGAACTGGCGAATGCGCGAGTGCCCGTAGGCGCCCATGACCAGCAAATCGATATCATGCTCCTGCCGATAGTCGCATAGCACCTTCTCGACCTCGCCGGCGATAATGTGCGTATGCACGGCGCTACTGGTCGGCGCTAGCTGTTTCTCCGCCCAGGCGAGTTGCTCGCGATGCTCGTCGGTATCCGCCCCCACCAGCACCAGATGGCATTCCAGGTCGCGCAGCAACGGGCGTTCCGAAAGCAATTCAACCATCTTGCGCGTCGTTGGACCGCCATCGAAGGCAATCAGATAGCGTGTCGGCGTCGCGAAAGACTCCGGAATCACCAGAATCGGGCGATGCAGCCCACGAACCACGCGCTCGAGGTTGCTACCCATGTGCTCCGGCGAGGCGTCCGCCGATTCACCGCGCTTGCCCAACACGATCAACCGCGCTTCTTCTTCGATCTCAGTCAAGGCCTCGACCAGCTCGCCATTACGCTGACGTGTTTCGACCTCGGCAATGCCAGCCCCCTCGGCGCGCTCACGCGAGGCGCTCAACATCAAGCGACCGTGCTCTTGTGCGACCTTGCCACGCTGCTCATCCAGGCTGGCCAGCTCTTCGAGAAGATGCTCGCGCGAGCCGAGCCCGATGTTGCCGCGCGGATCGAACTGACTCGGTGCCTGATTGCGATCCAGCACATGCACGAAGGACAGTGGTACATCCATGCGCTGGCTCGCCCAGACCGCGGCATCGCTCACGGCTTCCGAATAGTTCGAGCCATCGATACACGCCATGACGTGAGGTGCTTTCATGTGGCGAGCTCCTTGTGATGATCTTATTCAGGTCCCATCGCAATGGGAGTGATTGCATGATACTCAGCCTCGGGAAGACTTGTCGTCTCACCTTAAGGCGTAGACCGCGACTCACTCAGTGGCCCATGAGCTTTTCCACGGCGTCGGGCTTGTCGTGCACCGCGAATCGATCCACCAGGGTGGCGCTGGCCTCGTTGAGCCCCACGATCTCCACCTCGGTGCCCTCGCGGCGGAACTTGATGACCACCTTGTCGAGCGCGCCCACGGCGGTGATGTCCCAGAAGTGCGCACGGGTCAGGTCGATATGGACACGTTCCACGGTCTCCTTGAAGTCGAAAGACTCCACGAAACGATCCGCCGAGGTGAAGAATACCTGGCCGACGACACGATAGACACGCGTCTGACTCTCCTCGTTCATCTCGCTACCTACATAGAGGATCTGTCCGACCTTGTTGGCAAAGAATAACGACGCCAGCAGCACGCCCACCAGTACGCCGATCGCCAGGTTATGGGTCGCGACCACGACGATAACCGTCGCCAGCATGACGATATTGGTCGACATCGGGTGCTTGCGCAGATCGCGCAGCGACTCCCAACTGAAGGTCCCGATGGAAACCATGATCATCACCGCCACCAGTGCCGCCATGGGAATCTGCGCGACGAGATCGCCAAGGAAGACCACCAGAATCAGCAGAATGACCCCGGCACACAGCGTGGAAAGCCGGGTACGCCCCCCGGATTTAATGTTGATAACCGACTGTCCGATCATCGCGCAACTCGCCATGCCGCCCAGGAAGCCAGTGGCGATGTTGGCAACGCCCTGGCCCTTGCACTCGCGGTTCTTGTCGCTAGGCGTATCGGTAAGTTCGTCGACGATGGTTGCCGTCATCATCGACTCGAGCAGGCCCACCACGGCCAGTGCCGCGGAATACGGGAAGATGATCGCCAGTGTTTCGAAATTGAGCGGCACGTCCGGCCACAGGAAGACCGGCAGCGTATCCGGCAGCTCGCCCATATCGCCCACGGTGCGCACCATGGAGAAATCGCCCAGCATGTAGATTGCCGTGAGCACGATGATGCACACCAGCGGTGACGGCAACGCACGTCCGATAACCGGAACGTAGGGAAACAGGTAGATGATCCCCAGACCGGCGGCGGTCATGGCATAGACGTGCCAGGTCACATCGGTCAACTCAGGCAATTGCGCCATGAAGATCAAAATCGCCAGAGCGTTGACGAAGCCCGTGACCACAGAGCGCGAAACGAAACGCATCAACGCTCCCAGGCGCAGATAGCCGGCCACGATCTGCAACACCCCTGTCAGCAAGGTCGCGGCAAGTAGATATTCGAGCCCATGTTCCTTGACCAGGGTCACCATGAGCAGCGCCATGGCACCGGTCGCGGCGGAGATCATCCCCGGTCGGCCACCGGTAAAGGAAATCACCACCGCCATGGAAAAGGACGCGAAGAGCCCCACCTTGGGGTCGACCCCGGCAATGATCGAGAAGGCGATCGCCTCCGGGATCAGGGCCAGCGCCACCACGGCGCCGGCCAAGACGTCCGATCGGACGTTCGAGAACCAGCGTTGTTTGATCGATGCGTACATGCGTGTGTCCAGTCGATGAGAAAGGTCAGAAGTTTTACTCGGCACGCCGGCTCATTCGGGACACGAGCATCGTGTGATATGCCGATGTCGGGAATGCAACGGGAACCGAAAAGACGGCCGTAAACGGCCCGGACGGATGCATGGTGCGTCCATCGGGGCCGCGGAGAGCGTGGGAAACGCTCCGGGGAAAGGGGAAACGCTAGGGCGGCGTTGCGCTCATGAAATCAAATCGGCCTTGAACGGTCGGTTTTGGACACATGGCGTCATGTGCCCAGAAAAGGACAGGATTCTACCAACTCGACGCTGCATTTGCACCTTTGGTTGTAGACGGACTTACCTCGCGCCAGTCGAATCGAAGCCAGCCACGCAACTCGGCGATACGCGCCAGGCGATCCACAGGCCGGTGCAGTCACCGTCGAGCAGGGTGCCGTCGAGATCGAAAATCGCCAGATGGCGGCTGTCAGCGAGCATGGCGCCGGGCTCCTGGTGAAAAAACAGGCGCCACTCTAACCGCTCGATTTGACAGGCGCCTGTCACGCTTCGTTGTCTGGCGTCTCGAATCCAGAGGGGGAGCGGCTCGACGACGTGTCCGACGAGTCATGGTCCGACGAGTCATGGTCCGACGAGTCATGGTCCGAGGTATCGTTGCCTGTCGGCGCGGCACCCGCCTTGTTCAGTTGACTTTTGAAGGCGTCCATGATGTCCATCGGCAACGGGAAGACGATGGTCGAGGCGTTCTTGTTGCTCATGTCACTGAGCGTCTGCAGATAGCGCAACTGCAGCGCCGCGGAATTGCTGGCCATGACATCGGCGGCATCGACCAGCTTGTGCGAGGCCTGCAGCTCACCCTCGGCATGGATCACCTTGGCGCGCCGTTCACGCTCGGCCTCGGCCTGGCGGGCGATGGCGCGAATCATGCTCTCGTCGAGGTCGACATGCTTGATCTCGACATTGGCGACCTTGATGCCCCAGGCCTCTGTCTGAGTGTCGAGAATCTCCTGGATATCGTTATTGAGACGATCGCGTTCGGAGAGCATCTCGTCGAGGTCGTGCTTACCGAGCACCGAGCGCAAGGTGGTCTGCGCCAGTTGGCTGGTCGCGACACCGAAATTTTCGACCTGGATGATGGCCTTCTCGGGATCGACCACGCGGAAGTAGAGGACTGCGTTGACGCGCACGGTAACGTTATCCTGCGAGATGACGTCCTGCTCAGGCACGTCCAGCGTCACGGTGCGCAGATCGACGACCTGCATTTTCTGGATGGCTGGAATCAACAGCAACAGCCCCGGTCCCTTCACTGACTGGAAGCGGCCCAGGAAGAAAACCACACCACGCTTGTACTCCGGCAAGATGCGTATCGCCGCGAACAGCAACAGCACGACCAGAACAATCGGCACTAGATAGGCATAACTCGCGTACATGGCGTTACTCCTTCTCGATAAACGATGTTTCTCGATAAATGATGGCGTGCCCCAGGCACCGCATGGCGACTAAGGGGTTGCCGTCATTGGCTCGACTACCAGCGTCAAGCCCTCGCTGGATACGACTCGCACCCGCTGACCGCGTGCCACGGGCGATGCACAGCGCGCCTGCCAGCGCTCGCCGTGTACCATCACCTTGCCTTGTCCCTGGAAGTCCCCCAGCACCGTGGCCTCTTGGCCGATCATTTCCTCCTGACCGCCCTGCGGACGGCGCTGACGCATCCCCACGAAGCGCATAACCACCCACAACAGGAAGCCGACAGCCACTAGCGCCACGCCGCCTACCAGAGGCCATGCCAGCGCCTGATGCGTGTCATCCATCAGCATCACCGAGCCGGCGACGAAGGCTGCGAGTCCGCCGAATCCCAGCACGCCGACGCTGGGTACGAACGCTTCGGCCACGACCAGCGCCATGCCCAGGAAAACCAGTACCAGGCCCGCATACCCCACCGAGAGCATCTGGAAGGCGTACATGGCCAATACCAAGCTGATGGCGCCGATCACGCCGGGAAATAGCGTGCCCGGACTCAGCAATTCGAAGATCAGCCCGTAAAAGCCGATGATCATCAGGAAATAGGCGACGTTGGGATTGGTGATGAACGCCAGCACCTGGGCGCGCCAATCCGGCGGCTGGCGATCGAGCGTCATGCCCTGTGTAGATAGAGTACGCTCACCGCTCTCCATGACCACGCTTCGCCCGTCTATCTGGGTAAGCAAGGCGTCGAGATCGCTCGCTACGACATCGACGACGTTGGCCTCCAGGGCCTCGCTGGCCGTGAGGTTGGCCGCCTCGCGCACGGCGCGTTCAGCCCACTCGGCGTTGCGTCCGTGACGCTCGGCCAACGAACGAATCGTGGCCACCGCATCCTCGAGAACCTTGCGTTCCATCGCTGATGACGATGCTTCTTGAGTATCTTCTTCCCCTGACGCGCCTTCCGTCGGTTCACCGCCGCCACCGCCGAGCTGCACCGGCGTCGCCGAACCGAGGTGTGTCGATGGCGTCATGGCGGCGATATGACTGGCATAGAGCAGATAGGTACCGGCGCTGGCGGCACGCGCCCCGGCGGGCGTCACATAGCTCACCACCGGTACCGGCGAGGCCAGCATCGCGCGGATCATGTCTCGCATGGAGGCCTCCAGGCCGCCCGGTGTATCGAGCTCGAGAATCACCAGCGAGGCGCCGGCCTCGTCGGCACGCTCGAGACCACGCTGAAAGTAATCGCTGGTGGCGGGGCCGATGCTGCCGTCGATGCTCAGGACCACGCCGTGGGGCGCTTCACCCCCGTCGGATTGCGCACTCGCCAGCCACGACAATCCCAAACCCGCGAGTACCAGGCAGGCCCACATCAGGCAGCGGCGCATCGCGACTCCGTCATTACGGCGTAGCATCGCGACTCTCCGAGGCCGAGGCACAGGGCGTGGAGCGCGTGGACCAGGTAGTGGTGCCATCATCCCGACGACATACGCGGCTACCTTCGGACGTGGCAGAGCGCACCTCGACGTCCGGCGACGATGACGCGTTGGGCTGCACGATGATCGACGGGTGCACACTGACGCGATCAAGCCCTTCTCGCCACCCGTGTTCACGCCATCCCTGCCAGGCGTGACGCTCACGGTCGTAGCGTCTACCTTCATGTCCGACCTGGTGCGACTCGAGCGGCAACAAGCGCCCGCTATCGGGATCGTAGACCTTGACGCCTTCCGCGCTGGCCGTCGTGATCCCCGCAACCGCCAGCAGCAAGACAATGCCCATTGCAGCAGGCATTGCGTCACCCGCGTGCCGATACCTCGTCATGTTCGTCTCCTCGAGCTCGCCAGCCTCAGTCAGGGGGCCGTTTACGTCAGTCTAGTTCACGTGCACCACGCAACCATTCCCATAATGCCTCGCATGCCGGCCGCAATACCCGCGCCTGTGGGCGTACCAACCAGAAGGCCTCGTCGGTGGGCATGCACAATTCAAAGGGCGCCACCAGATCGTCACGACCATCGAAGAGGCGCCGGTGGGTCAAGGCGATGCCCGCCCCACGTGCGGCCAACGACAGTGTGGCGACCTGGGTATCGCAAATGAACGAAGCACAACGCGCTTCCAGCCCTTCGGACCCGGCCAGCGCCAGCCAACTCGGCCAGCCCAGCGCAAAGCCGGCGGCATGCAAGAGGGTATGCCCGGCCAAGTCTTCGGACGTTCGCAACTCACGGGCCAGGGCTGGCGAACACACCGGTAGCATGACTTCTTCGTTGAGCAGCACCGACTCCATGTCGGCCCAGCCACCCTGGCCGTAGCGGATCTCCATGTCCACGCCCTCGGCGCCGAAGTCACCGGGCCATACGGCACTTACCAAGCGGACCGTGACATCGCGATGCCAATGATGGAACCGCATCAGCTCGTTGGCCAACCAACCGTTCTGTACTGCAGGCGTGGCACGCAACGTGACCGGCGCGTCGGGATGCGGCCCGAAGACCTCGGCGGTACCTTCAGCAATGCGTGTGAAGGCTTCCTGAATGCTCGGCAGCCAAGCCTGTCCGGCCGGCGTCAGCGACAGGCTCCGCGGGTGCCGCACGAACAGCGCCTGGCCGAGACGATCCTCGAGCAGGCGGATTCGCTGGCTGACGGCCGACTGCGTCACGCCAAGCTCACGACCGGCCTGGGTGAAACTCAGCGTGCGCGCGGCCGCCTCGAAGGCTTGCATCCACAGAATCGGTGGCAGAGACATGATGAACTCAACGGCGATGGATTTCCGCCCATGATCGTTAATAAGCCACCCATTAGCAAAGCTTGGCCTTAGGTCCAATATTCATCGTTTGTCTAATGTCGCCATGAGGCGACATGCTAGAGGCCGATTCGCACGACCCAACACCAAGAGGCCGACATGCAGTCCCAGAGCCAATCTCCCGCCGTCGAAATGAGTGAACTCACGCCTTATGCGCAAGGCCCCGCGCTACGTGCCTGTCATCCCGGCGACAAGGCACTGGAGGTGGCCTGGGAAAACGCCGATAGCGCGCGTTTCAGCTACCGCTGGCTGCGTGATCACTGCGCCTGCACTGCGTGCCGCCATCCCATGACGCGCGAGCGTCTTTACATGCCGCTCGAGGATGAAAACTTCCTGAATGCCAACCCCGAGGCCAGCGTCGAAGACGGGATCCTGGTGCTGCGCTGGTCCGACGATCACGAATCGCGCTTTGATGGCGGGTGGCTGCATCAACGTCGTCCCGAAACGCGGGCCGATGATGGCGTCCCGCGTGCCGAGGCATGGCAAGAAGGCTTTGCACCCGTCCATGTGGCGCATGCCGACATGATGGCCGGCAGCGACGGTCGCCGCAAATGGCTGACCGCGCTGCTGCGCGATGGACTGGTCCTGCTCGATGACGGCCCGCGCGAGCTCGAAGAAGTCGTACGCATCACCGAACTGTTCGGGCCGATGCGCGCCACCAACTTTGGGGGCCGTTTCGACGTTCAGTCCAAGCCAAACCCCAACAATGCGGCGTATACCGCCATCGGTCTCGAGCTGCATAACGACCTTCCCAACTGGCGCCATCCGCCGGACATTCAACTACTGTATTGCCTGGAAAACGAAGCCGAGGGCGGTGCATCACTGTTCGCCGATGGCTTCGCCGTGGCCGAGGCGATGCGTCATGAAGCTCCGGAGGCATTCCTGCGTCTACGCGATACGCCCATCGATTTCCGCTTCCAGGACGAGGATAGCGACATCGCGGTACGCGCCCCGATCATCGACGTCGATGACACCGGCCGCATCCGCGAAGTGCGCTTCAACAACTGGATTCGCGACACCCTACGCTTACCGCCGGAAGAGGCCGACGCCTGGTACGAGGCGTACCTGATCTTCTGGCAACGCCTTCGCGAGCCGCGCTTCCGCGTCGACTTCGCGCTCGAGTCCGGACAGATGGTGGCCTTCGACAACCGTCGCGTGCTGCACGGTCGTGGCGCCTTCGACCCCAATACCGGACCCCGTCACCTGCAAGGCACCTATCTGGATATCGACCACCTCGAATCGCATCTACGCGTGTTGGCGCGCCACGCTGCTACCGCCGCGCCCGCTACTCCGACAACATCCACCAATGAAACGGGAGTTTCCTGATGTCTCATTCGCTTCGTCCCTTACTCGTCGGACTACCGCTAGCCGCCGGTGTCGGCCTGGCACTGCCGGCCCAAGCGGCCGATACAGTGCGCTTCGGCGTGCCCTCATGGCCTGGGATCACCGTCAAGACCGAGATCGCCAGCCAACTGCTGGCCCCCCTCGGTTATGAATCAAAAACCGATGACGTTGGCCTGCAGGTCATCTATCAGGGCATGGAAAGCGGCGATCTGGATGTCTTCCTCGGCGGCTGGTTACCGGCACAAGAGCCGATGCTCACGCCCATGGAAGATAAAGGAAGCGTGACGCGCATCGTCAACAACGTCGATGGCGCGCAAATGACGCTGGCAGTGCCCGACTACGTGTACGAGCAAGGCGTGACCTCGTTCGCGGACCTCGACGAGCACCGCGACATGTTCGACGGCAAGATCCATGGCTTCGGCGCCGGTTCCGCTGCCAGCGAAATTCTCAACAAGGCGATCGACAACGACACCTGGGGGCTCGGCGACTGGCAACTAGTGGATACCAGCACCGTCGGTATGCTCAGCGCCGCGCGCGACTCCATCTCACGCGAGGAACCCATCGTGTGGGTCGGCTGGACGCCGCACTGGATGAACCTCGAGCTGCCGATGCGCTACCTGGAAGACAGCAAGAACCTGTTCGGCGAGGGCAATGGCGCCAGTCAGGTACTCACCCTGATGAGTTCGGACTTCGCCGACGGCCACCCCAACTTGAAGACGTTCTTCGAGAACTTCACCTTCACCGCCGAGCAGCAAAGCTGGATGATCAAGGCCTTCGGTCTTGACGAGAAAGAGTTCGGCAGCGTGGCCACGACCTGGATCGAGGATCATCCGGATCGCGTCAAGGAAATGCTCGACGGCGTGACCACCACCGATGGCGATGCTGCCTGGCCGGTGGTGAAAGAAGCGCTTTCACTGGAAGACTGATCCGCGTTCGACACGGCATGCGAAGTGCCGTGTTCCCCCCGTGCGGGCTCTCACGTATGCTGAGCGCAGTTCACGCTTAGAGGGCCCGCATGTCTCGTTCTCTCGGAATTCTCTTCACCTTGCTCGGTGTCATGCTCGGCTGTGGCCTGCTCTGGCAATGGCTCGCCATGCACGACATCCTGACCCCGCAAGCGCTGCGTCATCTGCTGCAAAATGCCGCGTCATGGCGCGATGCCGCCTGGGCGCCACTGGCCGTCATGGGCATATATGCCCTCACTTCCCTGGTCGTTTTTCCATTAAGCGTACTGGTCGCCGCCACCGGCTTGGTCTTCGGTCCCGCCTGGGGCTTCGTCTATGCCATGCTGGGGACGCTGTCGGCGTCGATCGCCACTTACTGGGTGGGGCGGGCTCTAGGGCGTGACGCCCTGCTACGTCACGGCGGCAAGAAGCTCAACGGCCTCGCCCGACTGCTTGCCGGACGCGGCATACGCACCATGGTGCTGTTCAACCTGCTGCCCTTGGCCCCCTTCACCCTGACCAACATGCTGGCCGGGGCGTGCCACCTGCGTTTTCGCGATTACATGCTCGGCTCCACCTTGGGGATCGCCCCGGGACTGCTCGGCATCACCTTACTGGGGAGTCAGTTGGGGTCGCTAGTCACCGCAGAAAGCCGCGAGGGATTGCTGATCGCCGCCGGTGGCATCGTCGTCGCAGTGGGTATCTTGTGGGGGCTCAAGCGTTATGCCGAGCGGCGTAGAAAGCGCGTGTAACGCCCCGTGAGCGCTCACTTACTGATCCGAAGCGGTAGCACCGTGACGCGACACGATCAATCACATTACGCTTTTTCCTGTAATTTTAGTTCGTGTCAGGTATTACTAGCCAGTCATAATTCCTCGATCTCGGCAAGGAACCGCTCTATTGCGTCCTTGGCGTTATTTGGATCTGATTCCTGAAAGCGGCCTTCGACATAACCGTCGCCAGTTACCAGCTTAATTTTGACCAAATCGGCTTTAACTATACGCTCAACCAGTGAAATTTTTACCGGGAAAGTCTTGGCGGACTCCCTAAAAACCATCCCACCGGCATATTCGCCATCCAAGTCCGTAATCGCCTGATCTGAACTCAGCTTTACAATATCGCCATCGATATTGAATTGCAGGCCTTCGTCAGAAATTATCCGCTCATAATCACCCGGCACAACGGCAGTCAGCATAACCCTATCGGGTGATTTACTCGACCAGTCAGCGCCGATGAGAACAACTGATAGTGCTCCCGTCTTAACCTTTGCCGGTTCCATACTTACCTGAGTCGAACCGTCAAAGTCGGATTGATGGGAGCTGACGTGTCCAGCCATACCGGGCATTGCCGTGCAACCAGTCAATCCTAACAACCCTAGCAATAGAAAAAATATCATGAGTCTCATGATTTACCCTCTGTATTAAATTTCATCCAACTGGCGACTTCTGCACGTTTTGGGGCCTATGTTCATATCCAATCTCCCTATCCCTGCCATTTGTTGATTTCTACCACTTAAAATAACTTCCATCGGAAAGCGGGTGCAATGAACAGCAGAGGACCTACGCTAGTTTTTGCAGCTTATTTACGTTCCTGAATTCAACTAATAAGTGCAGCACCTGCGGTATTCAGGGCCCCTGAGTATTCCCCCAGGAAAACCTGCGCCGGTGTCCGATAACCGAGCCGCTTTCGGGGGCGATCATTCAGCTTATTGACGGTCCTTCTCAGCTCGGCATCCGCCACTTGTCGGAAGTCGGTCTCCTTGGGATAGTACTGCCGGATCAGGCCATTCGTATTTTCATTGGTCCCGCGTTGGCCAGAGCAATAGGGATCGCAAAAGTAGACCGCCGCTGTCACTGCCTTGGCCACTGTCTCATGATTGGCAAACTCCGAGCCGTTGTCCAGCGTCACGGTCTAAACAGCGCCACGCCGGGGCTTCAGCAGCTGAATCATGGCCTTCTGCGTCAGTTCGGCGGTGATGGTGGGGAGCCGAGCTGCCAGCAGATAGCCACTGCGACGCTCAACCAGCGTGACCAAACCGGACTGCTTGTGTCCCTTGAGCACTGTATCGCCTTCCCAGTGGCCAATCGTGCGTCGATCCTCCACTTCAGCGGCGCGGTGCTCGATACCGATTCGGTTCGGAGTCTTGCCGAGTCCGGCGCTCTTGGCTTGTGTACGGTACTTGCTCCGCCACTTGGGCTGCCGTAGACGTCGCCACAGGTCGCCACCCCGTGCCTTGTCATCCCAGATCAACGAATAGACCCACTGATGGCTCACGTAAGCGCCATTGGCGTTGGCCATGAAGCCACTGATTGGCTGAGGGCTCCATTCGTTAGTCAGTTGATCCGTCACCCAGCGCAAGAGGCTGGGGAGTCGCTTTGTCACTTTCCAGGCAGTGCGTCGCCGCCGATCACTGAGGGCCTGAGCCTGGCGGGGGTCGTAGCCCTCGGGAGAGACATTACGGCGTAATTCGCGACTGACGGTGCTGCTGTGAATGCCAAGCGCTCTGGCGATCTGTCGCTGACTCATATGGAGACCCTGTTGGGCGTGAATCTGGTATCGTTGGGTTTGGGTCAGCTGTCGGTATCCCATTCTCTGCTTCACTTTGGTCGGTAAAGTCGAGAGGGTATCGGCGCTGGTCCTCCTTCCTCTACCTGGCGGTCCAAAGTGCTGCGGTTATTCTATGAATCCAGGGTTTAACGCTCACCCGTGAGCGCTCACTTACTGGGGATTTCTTCCTTAGTCTGAACCGTGTCGCGTTCCGGTACGGTTTGAAACACCGAACGCAATACTCGGCCGCGATGCCGCAGCAAGCGCCACTCGCCTTCGAGACGCCCGCGCACCTTTTCCCAGGCACCATCGTCACGCTCCGCCGCGCTCGCCTCGGCCTCGAGCACCTGACGATAGATGCCCAAGCAGTGCTCAGCACAGCGTCGATCATCGAGCTTATGCGCGCTGTCGAATGCTCCCTGGCGTAACCTGGCATGCAGGGTAGGTTCTTGAAGCGTTTCCAGCGCTTTCGCGAACGTCTCGACATCATCGCTGGGGAGCATGATGCCGTTTAAGCCGTCGCTCAGGACTTCGCGCACGCCACTGGCATCGACCGCCACCACCGGCAGGCCCGCCGCCATGGCTTCGGCGACGACCATGCCCTGGGTTTCACTGTGCGAGGCGAAGGCAAAGGTATCCATCGCATGGTAGGCATCGATCAAGGCCTGGTCGTGCAACTTGCCGGTGTAATGAAAACGATCCGCTACGCCCTCGCGGGCGGCATGATCATGCATCACCGTGCGTGCTTCGCCCTCGCCAACGACCAATACCCGAGCCTTGGGATGACGCGCCAGGAAACGCGACAACGCCGCGGCCAGAAAACCGAGGTTCTTCTCCATCGCCAGACGCCCCACGTGCCCTATCACCATCGCATCTTCGGGGATGCCAAAGCGCTGACGCCAGCGCGCGCCTTCGCCTTGGGCAAAGGCGCGCGTATCCACGCCGCTGGGAATCACGCGCACTTTGTCGGGTAAAACGCCCCGCTGGGCCAATAGCGCGGCGATACTCTCGCTGGGTGCGATCACTGAATCGCATAATCGCGTGTATTCACTGGATAACGCGATAGCGAAACGCTGCATGCGCGGCGAGTCGCCGGGCACGTAGTGCGTGTAGTGCTCGTATAGCGTGTGATGGGTAAAGACCAACGGCAGGCCATAAGTTTGCGCCACGCGTGCTGCGGTATCGCCGAGCAGGAAGGGATGGTGGGAATGCACCAGATCGGGCTCGAATTCCTCGATGGCCTCGTAGAGTTGACCGGGCACCGGCACGGGAAGAGAAAAATCACTGCCGTTAAAGCGTTGCATGGCCACCACACGCACCACATCGCGCTCGAAACGTGGCTGACCGTCCAGTTTGGGCGCTACGACCAACACGCTGTGCCCCGCATGCTGCAGGCACCGCTTGAGACGCTGAACAGATTCACTCACTCCACCCACAGTCGGACAGTAGGTGTTGGTGAACATCAGGATATTCAATCCCTCGACTCCCTATGACCTCGAAAGCGCGACGCCGACCTGGCCCGCCGCAAGGCGGCACATCATAGCAGATAGCATGGCACCAAAGGCCAGCGATGGGGACATTAACGTGATGCATCGGGCAATTCGGGAACGCGGCCCCGCATGCCTTGCGTCAGATGTTCGACAAATGTCCTCAAGCGAGCGCCGGCATGGCGACGCGGCTCATGCACGGCATAGAAATCCGCCCGTAAGCCCTGCCATTCAGGCAACAGGGGCACGAGTTCACCCTGCGACAGGGCAGCGTGCACATCCCACCACGACCGCAGCAGAATTCCCGCGCCCTCCCGCGCCAGGCACGTAACCACCTCGCCATCATTGCTGGCCAGGTGCCCACCGACACGCACGGTGCGTACCTCACCCTGGCGTTCGAAGCGCCACAACGCAAAGTCGCTGTCGTTTTCGCGTACGACCAGGCAAGTATGCCGCGCCAGATCCTCCGGACTTTGTAATGGCGGCGCACGCCGCAAGTAGTCGGGCGAGGCGCAGAGGATACGACGATTGGCGAGGACCGGATGCGCGACCAGGTGCGCATCGGGCGGCTCGCCGACGCGAATGCCGAGATCGAAGCCATGATCGGCGAGGCTCAAGGGGAAATTGGTCAACTCCAGCCAGATATCCACCCCCGGATGACGCTCGGTGAAGGTCGCGATCAGTGGCGCCACATGGCGACGCCCGAAGCCAAAGGTGGCATTGATGCGCAGACGCCCCGACAAATCGCCGCGCCGATCACGCAGCTCGCTTTCGAGCTCGCCAAGGTCGGAGAGAATCGTCGACCCACGCGCCAGATAGCGCTCCCCTTCGGCGGTCAGAGTCAACCGCCGCGTAGTGCGCGTCGCAAGTGACACATCGAGTCGCGCCTCCAACTGCATGAGGCGCTTGCTCACCGCCGACAGCGACAGGCCGAGCTCACGCGAGGCACCGGTCAAGCTGCCCGAACGCGCCACCTGTTGAAAGAAGGCCAGATCGTCGAGAGGCGTCACGTCATTCTCCACTTTTATTCAAGAGTGACTTGCATTATAGCCTGATTATCATCGCGATTTCGCACGCTAGACTCAAGGGATGCACCCAAGACGTCACGTCTTACCTTATTTCGCGTCTCACCTTATTATTGAAGGAGCCTTTCATGAACGCACACAACATCGCCGTCATTGCCGGTGACGGCATCGGTACCGAAGTCACCCCGGAAGGCGTCCGTGCGCTGCAAGCCGCCGCTCAGCGTTTCAACATCGACCTCAGTTTCGAAGAGTTCGAGTTCGGTAGCTGCGACTACTATCTCGAACACGGTCAGATGCTTCCGGACGACTGGAAAAGCACGCTGTCGCGCTTCGATGCTCTCTTCTACGGTGCGGTGGGCTGGCCGGAAAAGGTCCCGGATCACATCTCGCTGTGGGGATCGCTGCTGCAGTTTCGCCGTGAGTTCGACCAGTACATCAACCTGCGCCCTTGTAAACTGATGCCCGGCATCAAGAGCCCGTTGGCTGACCGCCAGCCCGGCGACATCGACTTCTACGTGGTGCGCGAGAACACCGAAGGCGAGTACTCGAGCATCGGCGGCAAGATCTTCGAGGGCACCGAGCGCGAGACGGTGATGCAGGAAACCGTGATGACCCGCATCGGGGTCGACCGGGTGCTCAAGTACGCCTTCGAGCTGGCCAAAAAGCGCCCGCGCGGCAAGCTCACCTCGGCCACCAAATCCAACGGCATCTCGATCACCATGCCCTACTGGGACGAACGCGTGAAAGCCATGCACGCGTCCTACCCGGAGATCGACGTGGATCAATTCCACATCGATATTCTCACTGCCAATTTCGTGCTTCACCCCGACTGGTTCGACGTGGTCGTCGCCAGCAACCTGTTCGGCGATATCCTCTCCGACCTGGGCCCGGCATGCACCGGCACCATCGGCGTGGCTCCCTCGGCCAACATCAACCCCGAAGGCGACTTTCCCAGCCTCTTCGAACCCGTCCATGGCAGCGCGCCGGATATCGCCGGCCGGGGCATCGCCAATCCCATCGGCCAGATCTGGTGTGGCGCCATGATGCTCGATCACCTGGGTCACGAAGAGGCCGGCAAAGCAATGCTCGACGCCATCGAGGCAGTGCTCGCCAAAGCCGACCCCAACGTGCTGACGCCCGACCTCAAGGGCCAGGGCACGACGCGAGACCTGGCACAGGCCATCATCGAGGCGATCTGAAAGGGCGCTGGATTACAGCTCACCGAGCTGGCTAGCGACGGCGCGCCAGCTTCAGGAGATGGTCATGCATCATCTCGACGAGGAAGAGCAGGAAGTCTTCCAGTTGGCCGGTCGCGTCTTCGACGACGCGACCAAGCAGTCGCTGGCCATCACCTATCAAGAAGAGATGCAACGCCTGGCGTCTTGAGTAGGAGACCGGAAGTAAGAACCCAGACACCACGCCATAACGCGAACGCCCAGCGAGATATTCTCGCTGGGCGTTCGCGTCTTTCGCCATCGCAGGTCACGAGGCGAACGTTACAGGACCGGCATCAGTGGTCCGAGGCTACGCGAAAACGCACCACGGCCTGATAAAGATCGCCAGCTTGCGTTTCGAGCGAACCGGCAGCGCCCGCCGCCTGCTGTACCAGGGCCGCGTTCTGCTGTGTCACCTGATCCATCTGCGTCACGGCCTGATTGACCTGCTCGATTCCCGAGGACTGTTCCTGAGAAGCAGCGGAAATTTCAGCCATCAAGTCGTTGACACGCTGAGCACCGTCGCGAATCTCGCTCATAGCGCTGTCGGCCTGGTCGACGAGTTCGGCGCCAGCATTGACGTGGCCCACCGACCCTTCGATCAGTGACTTGATATCACGCGCGGCATCCGCACTGCGACTCGCCAGATTGCGCACTTCGCTGGCAACCACCGCGAAACCACGGCCCTGCTCGCCGGCACGTGCCGCTTCCACCGAGGCGTTGAGCGCCAGCAGATTGGTCTGGAAGGCGATGTCATCGATCAGCGAAATGATATCGGCCACCTTGCGGGAACTGCTGCGAATCTCGCCCATGGTGCTTACCACCTGGGAAATCACTTCCTGGCCATGCGCCACCGACGCCGTCGTGGCATCCGAAACCTTGTTGGCCTGATCGGCATTTTCCGCGTTCTGCCGCACGGTTGCGGTCAACTCTTCCATGCTCGACGCGGTTTGAGCCAGCGACGCCGCCTGCTCCTCGGTCCGCGCGGAAAGATCGTTGTTGCCCGTGGCAATCTCCCGCGAGCCCTGATCGATAGCCTCCCCGGCGTCACGGATACGTGCAATCGTCTTGCTCAGCTCGAGACGCATGCGTTCGATGGCATACATCAGGCTCTGAGTATCGCCCTCGCGCAACTCGGTGGGCGTGGTCAGATCGCCTTCGGCGATACGCCCCACGACACGGGCGGCTTCATCCGGCTCGCCGCCCAGACTGCGATACACGTTGCGAATCACCAGCAGGAAGGCTGCGGTCAGAAGGCCCCCCGCCACCAGCAAGACCAGCGCGTACTGCCACAGCTTGTCGATGAAGGCCGACTGAATGTCGTTAGTGTAGACACCCGCCGCCATGTTCCAGCCCCAGGGCTCGAAGCGCTCGACGTAGCTGAGCTTGGGAAAGAGTGCGTCGCTGCTGGCGTCGCGCGAGGAGTACGGCAGATAACCGCCGCCCTCTTCGCCGAGCGAAGCCAGATCACGATACACCGCCACCCCGTTGGGATCTTCGTAGTCCGACATATCCGATCCGGCGTCACGACGCGGGTGATAGACGAGTTGCGCGTCGGCATCGAAGACGAAGATATAATTATCGCGATCACTGCCGAAACGCATTGCGTCGAGATCCTCGGTGGCCCGCGTCTTGGCCTCCTCTTCACTCAAGTCGCCCGACGCGACTCGCTCGGCATAACCATTCAGCAGGGTATGCACCATGCCGATGGTGTTGGAAAGCGCTGCCTTGCGCTCATCGAACATCGTGTTTCTGCTCTGCCACGCCATGCTGACGACGATCGCGATCATTACCAGCCACATCAGTGCCAGCGTCAGCCACAATTTCCTTTTGAGCGTCCACTGCGTACGTGTCGTCTCCGCATGAGAACCGTGCGATACCACCGGCGCCGTCGGTTCACCCGCGTGAGCGACCACGTTCGAATTAGTCATTAACCCCCCTTGCCCCTTAGTACGTCTTCACAATCGATGACAAAGGGGTTATCGGCCATTCGCGGCGATTCTTGATAGGCGCGGCGCAAGATGAGCGTCCACTTTTTACCGAAGGACTCGCCGGCCACATCTCGCCCATTAGTCGAATAAGTTCAACATACGCACACATTAGTTCTACATTCAAAAGGACAGGAACCCGTCACACATTACACTCAACGAATGCAAAGGACCTTCACACCATGCAGATGGGACGTCGCCAGTTTCTCGCCACTTCCAGTGCCCTGGCCGCCACGGCCAGCTTTGCGCCGACGCTAATGGCGCAATCAAACGGTACCGGCACGCCACAGCGTTATCCGGACAATACCTGGGAAGTGCTCGACGACCGCTTCAAGCCCTATTACGTCTTCAACACGCCGCTCGAACGGCAATGGACCGGCGGCCTTTGGCTCGAAGGCCCGGCCTGGAACGCCGTGGGCCGCTACGCCGTGTTCAGCGACATCCCCCGTGCCCGACAAATGCGCTGGGATGAAGCGACGGGTGAAGTCAGTGTGCTGCGCGAAGGCGTCGGCCACTCCAACGGCAATACCTTCGACCGCTGGGGACGATTAGTCGCGTGTGAGCACTCACCCGCACGCGTGGTGCGCTACGAGTGGGACGGCAGCGTCACGACACTGGCCGACCAG
The DNA here is from genome assembly GCF_029889785.1 of Chromohalobacter sp. 48-RD10. Taxonomy (NCBI): domain Bacteria; kingdom Pseudomonadati; phylum Pseudomonadota; class Gammaproteobacteria; order Oceanospirillales; family Halomonadaceae; genus Chromohalobacter; species Chromohalobacter sp. 48-RD10. Next base: position 215,075 of record NZ_JARANX010000006.1, read on the forward strand.
TTCCAGGGCAAGCGCCTCAATGCACCCAACGACCTCGTCGCCCTCGACAATGGCGGCATCTTGTTCACCGACCCCGGCTACGGCGCGCATGTGGATTACGAAGGCCACAAGCGCGAGCTCGAGCTCGACCCCGCGATCTACTACATCGACGACGACCTCGACGCGCCACGCTTATTTTCCGATGAGCTCTATAAGCCCAACGGCATTGCGCTGAGTGCCGATAAGCGCACGCTCTATGCCAGTGATAGCGCGCCGTCCCACTATCCCGACCAGCCGGCCACGATCTCGCGCTGGCGACTGGCAGAGGATGGTACCGCGCAAGGCGAGCGCGAGACGGTGATCTCGAGCAAGGACGAAGGCTACGACGGCATCACGCTGGATCAGGACGGCAATATCTGGGCCGGCGTGTCGGGCGGGGAAGGCAAGGACGGTGTCTCGGTCTTCACCGCCGACGGCGAGCGCCTGGCGCGCATTCTGCTGCCGGAAGTCTGCGCCAACCTCTGCTTCGTAGGCGAGGATCGCAACCGCTTGCTGATGACCGCCAGCCAGTCAATCTACACCCTCTACACCGGTGCACGCGGGGCCTAGTACCGTTTTCCAAGCAGCCGACATTCGCCCGGTTTCCATCATGAAACCGGGCATTTCTTGCTGTTCCGATAAAGCACGATGAACTCAAAGAGGGTCTCAGAAACTCGCCTGGATCGTGGTACCGGCGACCCAAGCGTTGTCGACCGAGTCCACCGCCGACGGATTGACCACGTACTGCAGGTTGGGACGCAGCGCCAAGTAGTCGGTCAGGTTGAAGCTGTAGTAAATCTCGGCGTCGTACTCGTGGCCCTGGCGTGGCAGCGGCGAGGATAAACCAGCCGGTGTGGCGTTGTAGTAGTCGACGTAATCGTTGACGTCGTCATTGACGTGCAGATACGCCAGGCCGATGCCGGCGTCGTCCTGCGGGCGGGCATCGAATGGCCCTTCGTAGGTCGCACCAATCGACACGTAGCGATCGATACCCGCCGTATCGCCGTGATTGGCATTGCCCATGCTGAATAGCGTCAACCCGCGATCGGGATTGCCGCCGCGCGTCGTCACCTGCTGCTGAATCACGTAGTAGAGCCCGGTATTGGTGTCACTGGTCTCCGTGGCCGGGCCATCACCATAGGCACGATTCTCGACATTCTGGGTATAGAATCCGAGCTTATAGGCGCCGTCCATGCCATTTATCGTCGGTGTATACCCGAGCTCTACGGGGAAGAGCGTCCCATCGGCGCCACTGGTGCGTAATTCGAAGCCGTTGTCGTTATCCAGGTTGCTTTTATCGATACTGAAAATACCCAACTGGGCATACCAATCGGACGCATAATTCGTACGGATCACCGCCGCCCACTGCGAGATCGGCCAGTTGTAGAGATTGTTGCCCCAATTGCCCGGCTGCGCCCCGCCGAACGCCAGGTTCTGGAAGTTGCTGTCGATGGTAGCGAAGTCATCGCCGAAGGGAATCCGCCCCAGTTTGATAGCCAAGGCGTCGTCGAAGAACCGCTGGCGATACCAGAACTGCGTCAGTCGCGTGACCGGCCCACGCCCTTGCACTTCCTGCACGTTGGAGCCACCGACCGTCGCATCCGGGTCGCTGAGCCGATCGTTGGCCGTATGACCATTGCGGTTGACCATCGTTATCTGGAACTCGGCATCCGGAATCCCGGTCAGCTTGTCGAGGTCAAAATTAGCCCCGACGGCGAACTGATCGGCGTACTTGGTCACGTGGCTGTCGCGGTAACCGCCGTCGAGGATAGTGGCGGCCTCACCGACGTAGTCAAAACTGAAGGTAACACCGGCGTCTTCCAGCGCCGTGCGTTCTCCTCCCCAATCACCGAACATATAGGGGGAATCCGGCGCGAAGGCCGAGTAGGCATTGGCTGTACCGGCCACCAGGAAGCTGCCGATGATGACGAGTGGCGCGCTACCTGCGCGAAGCCTGCCGAACGTGCGCGATGTCATGATGTTTTCATCCTCTTTTATTTTGCGTGTTATCAATAGCACGTTAATAATATTCTCGAATACGGCATCATGAAAGTCTTGCTTGTTCGAGCAGCCTCTCCCGCTCGCGGACATCGTCGATGATGCTTGGCGATAGGGTTTTCATCTTGAGACCGGGCATTTTCATTACGCCGACCTCCCCTCTTGTGATGGTGCGCCCGGTTCGTACTGTAGAGGCATCGATATTGCTAATGGCGTATTAGCGATGCTTGAGCCAATAACACAATAGGCGCACGACATGACCAACCAAGAATTCTTCGTTCCCTACGAATCCACCGATGTGCGCGGTGAGCGCCCTGCGGGGCATTGAACATGCTCGACGAGTGGCTCGCCTCGAGTCTCGACGCTGACTCCGTCGAACCGCGCGAAGGGCTTGAGGGAAAGTTGCCCGGCGGGCGTTATCGCCTGCACGCGCCCGGCGTGCTCGAACTGCTCCCCGATGAACTCACCCCCGAGGCGCAAGCATGCGTCGTCTCGGCGGGCATCCACGGCAACGAAACCGCGCCCATCGAGCTCGTCGGAACGTGGTTGGCGCGTCTCGAGGCCGGCCAGCTCAGACTCGGCGCGCCGGTGCTGGTGATCCTCGGCAACCTTGAGGCGATTCGACAAGGCGTGCGCTTTTGCACCACCAACCTCAATCGCCTGTTCCAGCAAGGCCTTGAACTGGAAGGCGATGAACCCGACCGCGCCCGCGAGTTGATGGCCGTCGTCGATGCCTTCTTCGCGCGCCATGCCCTGCCGCGCGTGCATTACGATATGCACACCGCGATTCGCGACAGCCGCTACCCGCGCTTTGTCGTCGAGCCCTTCGCCGAGTCCGCGACCGATCTTGGGCAATGGCAGGGGCTGGCCGCCGCCGGGATGCAGGCAGCTTTGCATCAGCATCGCCATAGCTGGACCTTCTCGCATTATTCCAAGCATTATCACGCCGCGCAGGCGTTCACGCTGGAGCTCGGCAAGGTGCGTCCCTTCGGGGAAAACGACCTCGAGGCGCTATCCGGGATGCGCACGCTGCTCGAAGCATTGCTCGAGGGTCGCCCGGCACCGTCGGGGAATCTCGAAGAGGTGCGTTTCTTCCGCGTCGTCAGCGAGCTGATGCGCCAATCGCAGGACTTCGCGCTGTGCTTCTCCGAGGAAACGCCCAACTTCACCGAGTTCGGCGTGGGCACCCGGCTCGCGCACGATGGCCAAGCCGGCGATACCCTCGTTGAAGAAGCGCCGGTGGCAGTGGTGTTCCCCAATGCCCAGGTGGAACTCGGCGCCCGCGCCGCACTGCTGGTGCGTGCGTGCCTACCGCCGACATGACGCTCTCGCCTTTTCGCACGACACTCAATGACAACAACGACAGGACGGCTTTCATGCACAAGACAACGCATCCATACGACAGACGTCGTATCATCGGCCGCAAAATCGAGTCTTCTCGGTCGCCCGCGGCCTGCTAGAATCGCTCCCTTTTTCGCGCTAGCCGCCCCAAAGGTCGCCGCACCACACTCATTGGCCTCTTCACCGTCGCCCGGTGTGCCGACCGAGACTTACCGCCACGTTTGGAGCTTTTCATGGCTGATACACCCATTCCCCTCGAAGTGCGAGACATCACCAAGCGCTTCGGTGACACCGAAGTCCTCAAGGGGCTCTCTCTCAAGGCCCACAAGGGTGACGTGATCACACTGATCGGCGCCTCCGGCTCCGGCAAGAGTACCTTCCTGCGCTGCATGAACCTGCTCGAACAACCCAATGAAGGCGAGTTGATCGTGCATGGCGAAAATATCACCTTCAAAACCACGCGTCGTGGCCGCGAACCGGTCGACTGGAAGCAGGTCGAGCGCATTCGCGCCAAGCTTTCGATGGTATTCCAGAGCTTCAACCTCTGGGCCCACATGACGCTTCTGGAAAATGTCATCGAAGCGCCGACCCATGTGCTCGGCAAGCCGAAACGTGAAGCCATCGCACACGCCCGCGATCTGCTTGACCGTGTAGGGCTACTCGATCACGCCGATTACTATCCAGCGCAGATGTCAGGCGGCCAGCAACAGCGCGGTGCCATCGCCCGTGCCCTGGCCATGGACCCTGAAGTGATGCTGTTCGACGAGCCAACCTCGGCCCTCGACCCTGAGCTGGTCGGCGATGTACTCAAGGTCATGCGCGACCTCGCCGAAGAGGGCCGCACCATGATCGTGGTGACTCACGAGATGAGCTTCGCGCGCGACGTCTCCTCGCAAGTGATCTACCTGCATCAGGGCATGGTCGAGGAAGTCGGTCCGCCGAAGGAGGTCCTCGACAATCCACAGTCGGACCGCCTCAAGCAGTTCCTAGCTCCGAAGCACTGACGCCCGACGGGAGAAAATCGCATGATCGATCTACAGGGCTATGGCCCCCGTCTTCTCGAAGGCGCCCTGGTCACCTTGGAAGTCGCTGTGCTGTCGTTGTTGCTGGCCTTGATCCTCGGCCTGCTCACCGCCAGCGCCAAGCTCTCGCGCCACTGGCTGTTCCATCGCATTGCCACACTCTACACCACGCTCATTCGCGGGGTGCCTGATCTCGTCTTGATGCTGCTGCTGTTCTTCGGCGGTCAGATAGGCGTCAATATGTTCACCGATTGGCTCTACTACGAGTTCGATGTGGATATCTTCATCAACATCAACGAGTTCGTCGCCGGCGTCGTGACCATCGGCTTCATCTTCGGTGCCTATATGGGCGAGACCTTTCGCGGCGCCTTTCTTGCCGTCGAGAGTGGCCAGATCGAAGCAGGACGTGCCTACGGGATGTCCAACCGGCTCATTTTCCGACGCATTCAGTTTCCGCAGATGATGCGCCACGCCCTTCCCGGGCTGGGCAATAACTGGATGGTACTGCTCAAGACCACCGCGCTGGTCTCGGTGATCGGCCTTTCCGACATGGTGCGTATCGCCGCCGAAGCGACCAAAGCCACGCATGAGCCGTTCCTGTTCATGATCCCGGTGGCCGTGGTGTACCTATTGATCGCCAGTGTGTCGGAATGGATCGTCGCGCGGCTGCAAAAACACTATAACGCTGGTTTCGGGGAGGCGGACGAATGGAACAACTAAACGCCTGGTTCACCGAACTTCTCTCGGACAATGCCATCTTCACGGCCAATACGCTCGGCTACTACCTCGATGGGCTGGGCAGCACCGTGCGTCTGGTGTTTCTGTCGCTGATCATCGGTTTGCTGCTGGCAGTACCGCTCGCCATCGCACGGGGCTCGCGCCGCAAGTGGATCAAGTGGCCCGTGTTCCTCTATACCTATGTGTTTCGTGGCACGCCGTTGTTGATCCAGCTATACCTGATCTACTATGGCGTGGTGTTCATCGAAGGCATTCAGGACACCTTCTTATGGGCGATCCTCAAGGACGCGTTCTACCCAGCACTGATCGCCTTTACGCTCAACACCGCCGCCTATACCACCGAGATTTTCCACGGCGCGATCAAGGCGACGCCGCGGGGCGAGATCGAAGCGGCACGCGCCTACGGCATGTCACGTGCGCTGATGATGCGGCGGATCATCCTGCCCAGCGCTTTCCGGCGCGCCCTGCCGGCCTACGGCAATGAGGTAATCTTCATGCTCCACGCCAGCGCCATCGCCAGCGTGGTCACGATCATGGACCTCACCGGTGCCGCGCGCTTCGTGTACGCCCGCTTCTACGCACCCTTCGACGCCTTTCTCTTCGTGGCGGCAATTTACCTGTGCCTGACCTTCGCCATCCTGTTTCTCTTCCGCTATCTGGAAAAGAAACTCCTGGCGCATCTCAAACCGATCAACGGATGATATCCGGCCTGCCGCGGCCCGTGTCACGGCGCGCGGCAGGTCTTACCCACCGAACGACATTCCAATGAGGCTTACCATGAAAAAGCTCCTGGCGCTGACCCTACTGGGCGTGGTCATGACGACCGCTACCGCTCAGGCACGCGATACCGACCACGTACGTCTGGCCATCGACGTGCCCTACGAACCTTTCGTCTACCGCACGCCTGAAGGCGAACTGGAAGGTTTCGAGATCGATCTCGGCAACGAACTGTGCAAGCGAGCCGGCCTGGAATGCACCTGGGTCGAGCAATCTTGGGACGGCATCATCCCCGGCCTGCTCTCGCGCAAGTACGATGCCATCCTCTCCTCGATGGCCATTACCCCCGAGCGTGAAAACCAGGTACTGTTTTCGATCCCCTACTACAACACCCCCAGCGTCTGGATCACGCGCCGCGATCGCGACATCGACATCAACGACAAGGACGCACTCGAAGGGCTCAGCGTCGGCGTGCAGCGCGGCACCATCCGCGACAGCTATGTCACGCAGATGTACGGCGACACCCTCGATATCCACCGCTATTCATCGTCGCAAGACGTCGCCAACGATCTGGTATCGGGTCGCCTGGATTTGTCCTTCGAGGACTACCCCCTCGCCGTGGATACCTTCCACTTCAAAGATGACGACAGCGAGTTCAAGAAGATCGGCGAGAACATCAAGAAGCCCGTCTCGATCTTCGGCAAGGGCGCGGCCATGGCGTTTCGCAAACGCGATAAAGAACTCGCCGAGGAATTCAATCAAGCCATTCGCGACGTCTATGCCGACGGCACCTACGACAAGTTGATGAAGCAGTACTTCGACTACGACATCTCCCTGCCCGTCGGTAAACAATGACCGATTGCCGGCGGTAAAACGTACCGCCGGCCTTTACGAGGACACTTCATGCAGCATCGCACGCATCCCTTGTTGAGCCCGGTTCCCGGTACGCAGCGCAGCCTGGAGAGTTTTCACTTCGGCCCCGCCGAGGCGGAAAAGCGTGTCTACATCCAAGGCTCGCTGCATGCCGACGAGCTCCCCGGCATGCTGGTCGCCTGGACACTCAAGCAGCGCCTGAAAGCGCTGGAAGAGACCGGACAGCTCAAGGCGCACATCATCGTGGTACCGGTCGCCAACCCCATCGGGCTCGACCAGCAACTAATGGACATTCCGCTGGGGCGCTACGATTTCGAAAGCGTGAGCAACTTCAACCGAGGCTATCGCGACGTCACCGAGCGCATCGCCGAAGGGCTGGAAAGCGCGCTAACGCAGGATGCCGAGCACAACCAGGCCGAGATACGTCGGCGCTTCATCGCCGCCCTCGATGAACAGCCGGCCACCACGGCCTTCGAGTCGCTGCAGCTGACGCAGCAACGCCTGGCCTGCGACGCGGACTTCATCCTCGATTTGCACTGCGACTTCAACGCCGTCGAGCACCTCTACACCACCCCGGCGGCATGGCCCGATTTCGAGCCCCTGGCGCGTTATTTCGGCGCCAAGGCCAGCATGCTCGCCATCGACTCCGGCGGCGGCTCGTTCGACGAGTGCTTCACCCTGGTATGGGAGCAACTGCGCGAACGCTTTGGCAATCGCTATCCCATTCCCTACGGCAGCCAATCGATCACCCTCGAACTACGCGGCCAGCAGGACGTCGCCCGCGACATCGCCGAACGCGACGCCGACGCGATTCTCGACTGGATGCGCTATCACGACCTGGTCGACGGCGAAGCGCCACCCCTGCCCGCGTTGGCGTATCCCGCCACCGAGCTCGCCGCCATGGACTTCCTGCGCGCCCCGGCGGGCGGCGTCGTGGTCTTCCAACGCACGCCAGGAGAAGAAGTCAAAAGCGGCGACCTAATCGCCGAGATCATCGACCCCATCAGCGACGCCGTGCACCCCGTGCGTGCCGAGCAAGACGGCATGTTCTACGCCCGCACCCAGCGCAGAATGGCCACCGCCGGCATGATAGTCGCCGACGTCGCCGGCCACCACGCCCATCGCAGTGGCTACCTACTCGCACCGTGAAGTAGCACTAAAGGTGGAAATAACCGCGCCCTCACGTTCTTGTTTCATCGACGCAATCGCCATCGACAACGGGCAGCCCACACTGCCCGTTGTTTTACGAGTAAGCTAATACTCACAAACTTACTCCTCAATAGTCGACATATTCACCAAACCACAAAATACGTTTGTAAGTGACGCCTTATCCGCTTTGCTGACAGACCTCATCCCACCTAATATGAAACCCTAAGGCCGCTTAGATGGCTCAAAAAGAACCGATACGCATGGGACTACCGCATCAAAACGATATGCAGTGGCCGTGGCGGTAGCATGCCTGCTGACGGGTACGTACCTCACCACAAAGCAAGAAGAGTGACGGAAACCATCAAAAGCAGCAGGCACGCGAATTCTACATAACGCGCTGAATCATTCTGAGCATGCATTAAAATCAATGGGTTAGGTGCGTAAGGACAAGCTAGATAAGATTTATTGAACGCACGCGCTCGTTCAAGTAGCAAAACGAGCGCGCTAGCTAATACGCTGTTAAAGATCAAGGAAAATCATGCTCAGTACCGTCATCGCAATAATTGGCGCACTCACAGGCTTAGGGAGCCTTTGGTTCACCGAGCGTCAGTGGCGAAAGATCAATCGCAAGATTGCAATGCTCAATGATGCGGGTGCTGCAATAGAAATATTGCCAGCATGGTACACGGGCCGAATGATGATGGATCAGTGGTCGTTTGGCCTCAAAACCATTGATGGAAGCCTCATCGCAATTAGCACAATTCACGCTATATCCGACGACGGGAAATGGATGGATGTGGAGCTTCTTACCGAAGATGAAGTGCCTGACCTAAATCATTCAAATATTGTTTGCGCTGTCGCCGAGGACCGTCGTCCAGCTTCAGTCCAGATAGACAAAGTTGTTGCGGCATATGACATTATTACCAGCTAGGCCGCAGCAAATTTTTAACAAGGCCAGGCACGGCGACGGCTTTTTCGTTGCGGCTTCGCCTCCACTACAAAGCCGCGCGTGCTGGCGGCGTTACACGTATCCATGTACTTCTCTGGCATTAGGTTGAATTTTAAGGATGAAGAGAGATAAATGATTAATCATAAGCCAAAGGAGACCGCGCCATCAGTCTGGGTCGAAGTCTTTATATTTGTATCATCTTATTACCCTTTATTTTTAATACTTCTTATACGTGACATAAGCGAAAAAACAAATGGTATAAAATTTGGCTTTGATTCTTGGGAGTTAAAAGTCAGCTTGTGGGCTCTTGCACTATTTTTTTTGTCATCTGTAGCAAGCCTTATCGTTGGCCCATTAATGAGACGTCTTTTAATTCATCAACAAGGCGGAACACCGATTAAAATACAAGAAGTGAGTCAGATTAGGGGGGATATGCTCAATTACACGCTACCTTTTTTGATTGGATTATTTGCATTTGATTATAAAAGCATTCAATCAATATTGTCCTTACTTATATTCTTGGTTTTTATATTCGCATTCGTGCACAAAGAAAAAATATCCCTGCTTAACCCTATGTTTCTATTGATGGGGATTCGACTTTATAACATTAAATATAAAGAGGTAGGTAGGTCACCTATTCATATTGAAAATGCACTTTGCTTAGGTAAAGTCGAAGTATCTAACCAGACAGTGGAAATAAAAGAAACAACAGGTATTCATTTTATTTTCCCTTGTAAATAAATATCGGAGTAAAAATGGCTATGGAAAATATTTCAGCGAGCAGGCTTGCAGAAGAAACTCAAACGCAATTGGATCAGGCTGCATTAGATAACAAACTTAGCAACCTGAAAAGCCAAGATCTTGCGAATGCGGTTGTTAACGTATACGTAACAAAGATAAGCACATCAAATAAAGATAAGCGCTTTATTAGTGTAAAGCGGCTGAAAGTGCACAACAGTGCCAAGGAAAGTTTTAAGAAGTATGTGACTGAGTGTATCGAAGGAAACGAGCATATATGTGAATTGCGGACAATTAATACAAACCAAGATAATAGGTTTTTTATGTTGAAAAAGCTGCAACAGATTTTTCCCTTATGGAAGAGTTTGTAACTTCTGGTGAATTAGAATATGTGCAAGAGCAAAGCGAATTAAATAATTTTAATTCGTATGTAATTCAACTGACATTTGGTGATTCAGAAAAAAGTATTTTTGCATTTAGGTATATTAGTGGAGCTTGGTCAGTAAAAAAATCCTGTGGTAAATTTTTAGGATTTGAGACTATACAAAATGAGCTAATCATTAACATAGATACTGATCCTCGGTTTCAAATTACGTCTTACATAGATTTCTTGCAGTTTAAAGACGACGTATTTATTGCTGACATTCAGCAGTTTGAAACTGCAATGAACTTCCATGAAAGGTTAAAGGAAAAGAAAGAGGAAGCTATTACAGCACTTTGCTCAAGTTCTGCTATCCTTGCTACTGCGAAAGATCCCATCACAAGAGTAATTGGAAGCGACAAGCATTTGATGAGGCAGTTGGCATCCGTGCATGAAAAAGGTTACTACAATAATGATATTTGGCTTGCAAAATTAAAAAGCGCAGCTGAGGAAGCTGGAACTTGGAAAGTTAGATTTGACGAACACGGGAAAATAGTAATAGAGGAAAGCAAAGAATATATAAAAGAGCTACTAACTCTACTGCAAAATAAACGTGTAAAAACTATTGTTGATGGGATTGTGTTTGACGTAGATGGTGAACTAATTGCTCTTGATGCTTAAATCGAGAAATACGTGTAACAAGCCACTGCACTCGGAAATTTCAGTCGCTTCGCTCCCAAAATTCCGGTGAGTGGGGCGTTGGGCGGCAAATCCGGCCTGACATACAAATAAAGAACTTTTAGCGGATAGGACGCAAAAAATGCCGAACTCGTACGAAGGCATGCGCTGGATGAAGTGCGACCTGCAGATGCAAACACCCGCGGATGTGCGGCATTGGGGCGGAGCGCCTCTCGAAGACGGACAAGAGGCTGACGCAGCAAAGGAATTTGCCGAGGCCTGTTATCAACAGCGTCTGGAAGTTGTGGGCATTACGGATCACAACTTTCTGAGCAAGGACTTCCTTCCATACCTGCAAGACGCTTTCGATGAGATTGAGCGTAGGTACGGGCACAAGATTACCTTGTTCCCAGGGTTCGAGTTTGAAGCGGATGTCGGCAAAGGGATGCATGTTCTCTGCCTCTTTGAACCGGGAACCAGCCTGGATGACATAGACCACCGTTTAACTCAATGCGGAGTTGGTCGGCCTCGAATAGAAGATGGACGGCCAGCCAAATCAACAAAACGCTTGCCCGACATTCTGGACGTCATCCAGAAACCGAATTCAGACGGAGTATGGCGGGGAATTGTTATTGTTCCTCACATTTTTCAAGATAGTCTTTTTGATAACGACAGGATTAGTGAATGGCTTCAGCAGGAAGAGTATCGAAACCCTGATCTTTTAGCTGTTGAAGTACCCAAGCCAGTCAGTCGAATGAGCAGTGCATTCCAGAAGTTGTTTCGGTCAGGTGACGATTGCTATGACGAATGGAAGCGAATCCGTCCCATCGCCACAGTCATGTCTTCTGACAACAAGAAGTTGGTCGACGTCGATGTTCATCAGAGGCCGAAGCCTAACAGTATTGGGTACCGGTACTCATGGATCAAGATGTCGAATCCCTCCATCGAGTCGGTCCGTCAGGCATTCCTGGATCACGAATCCCGCATCGTTTTGCCCGACGATGTAGCGACCGATACGCATCCAGCGCAGCGAGTTCGCCAAGCGACCATCAAATCGATCTCGATCAATGGCGTTGCGTTCCTCGCTGATCAGGAAGTGCATTTTTCTCCCAACATGAACTGCGTCATTGGTGGGCGCGGTAGTGGGAAATCCACTCTGCTTGAATATCTGAGGATTCTCTTTGGAAAGGACAAAGCGGCGGATCTTGATCACGGGACCAAAGAGCGGGTTGCACGGGTACGGGATACACTGAAAGAAATCTGCGCCGAAGTGGAAGTATGCTGGGTCAGCGCGGACGGCGTGGAAGATCGTATTGCCTGGCATCGTGACCATCCCGCCGTGCAGGGTCGTGAACTGGCCGATCCCGAAACATTCTTCAATACCTTGCCTATCCGATTCTACAGTCAGCAGCAGCTTAATCGTCTAACTGAGGCCGAAACGGACGACGGAAGCGTTCGGCAAGCTCAGCGGCTAATGGAGTTGGTGGACGGATTTACAAAGGACGAACTAGATAATCTCGCGGAGAGGGAGCACAAGCTTAAGCTCAAGATCGAGGAAGCGTTCTCCAGTCTCCACAGAGCCAATACACTCGAAAAAGACTACAAGCGGCTCCAGCAAGAGCATCAAGAATTGGATCGCCAGTGGAAGGCCCGGAGCGAGATTCAAGAAGATGCCAAGCGGCATCAACTACTAAAAGACGAGGCGCGCTATCTCGGCGGGGTTAAAGGAGACCCCGGCAAGCAATTCGCGGACGTTGCCAACATGGCTGAGACGATCGCTTCGGCGCATGTGCCATTTCAGGTTAGCGACTCACCTCATGCCGCGTGGTTTAAGCAATTCGACGGCAAGGTAAAGGCGGCCAAAGATTCGCTTGCCCGAACTATCCGTGATGCCGTCGATCAGTTTGAGGCCGAAATCGAGGGCCTTAAAAGTAGCGATCCGAATTGGGATGCTATCCGTGAGGAGCTGGAGCAGGCCGATTCTAGATTCAATGAGGCATGCGAGGCTAAAGGCTTAACAACGGATGACGTTGGCCATCTTCAGGAAATCAGCCAAGAACGCGCAAGGAAACAGCGGGAGATTGAGGAGACCGGGGGCGAAATTCAACGACTCAAGGAAGCTGCGGGAGACACGGACTGGCTCATGCAGCAGTTGCACGAAATCTGGAGGAGCCAATTCCAGAAACGCGTCGAAGCTGCGGAGCGAGCCAATCGACTCGCTGTGCTGAGCGAAGATAGGCAGCCGTTCATCGAGGTCTCCGCAAGGTACCAGCAGGATCATAAGAAGTTCCGTGAACTCTGGCAGAGCTTTGCGCCGTCTGATGGGCGGACACGGTTAGGCAAGAACTGGGAAAGCTGTGGAGAAAAGCTCTACAAACTGTTTTCCGAGAACGAAGAGGCGAAATCACCGTGGCAGGAGCTTGAAGATCGTTTGTCCGTGGAGGAAGGCTCGGCCGGTGCGGAATTCGACACAAGTAGCCAAGAACTATTCCAGTACATTCAGAATAATCGTGAGCGCTGGGAAGAGTTGCGCTGCTCCCGAGTCCAAGACACCGTCGACATGAAACTGTTTCGTGCAGATGGATCCACTGCAGGTAGTATCGCCGAAGGGACACTGTCTGATGGTCAACGGAACACCGCCGCCCTTGCTCTGTTGTTGGCGCAGGAAGGCGGCCCCTTGGTTATCGATCAGCCCGAGGATGAGTTGGATTCTAACTTTCTGTTCCGAGAGCTTATACCGATGTTGAGGAACGTAAAAACGAAACGCCAGCTCATCATAGCTACACACAACGCGAATTTGCCAGTAAATGGGGACGCAGAGCTGGTCTACGCCTTCGAAGCGCAAGATGGCAAAGGTGAGCCACTTTCGTGCGGTGGTTTGGACCAAAGGCCCGTGACGAAGGCGGTTCTCGATATTATGGAAGGAACGGAGGAGGCGTTTCGCAGGCGGCGAGAGAAGTATCACTTTTGAGAGCGAAGGGTGAAGCGCGCCCAACAAAGCCATGCAGCCGACGCTCGTTCCTCGCGCCGCTTATTGCGAGCGTTATGCAACAATTTAGAGACTAGAAGGAGTTTTATGGAAGGTGCGAAAACACAAGTCAGCGTGATCGGTCTTGGTGCCATGGGACGCGAAATCGCGCGCAATTTGTTGGCGGCGGACTATGACGTAACGGTGTGGAACCGTTCGCCGGAACCAGTGAACGAACTGATCGAGGAAGGGGCAACCGCTGCACAAAGTCCGGAACAGGCGTTTTCTT